>DASXVL010000438.1:0-10916 GCA_036504255.1 Armatimonadota bacterium
AAACATGTCGCCTACCGCGCGAGCTCTGATAGGGTGCGATGGCACTATGTCATTGATGGGGACGCGCAACTGGATTATATTAAGGTATACGGTCTGCTTTTCAGTCCTGATGGCAAGCATCATGCCTATATCGCCAAGGATAATAACGAGAAGTTCTGCGTGATTCAAGACGGCAAGGCAATGATGACGTATGACGAGATTGCCGATGGGCTGGAGAAAACCTGGTCGTACAGTTTGCAGAGCGATTCTCCCCTTCTCTTTAGTCCGGATAGCTCCAGTATTGCTTATAGTGCTGCCAGCCAGGGGTACTGTTTTGTTGTCCTTAACGGGAAACCATTGCGCCAATTCCCTGTGACAACGGCAACACCGCGTGAGACCCATCATTGGATCTCGGATTTGGTGTTTAGCGCCGACAGCCGTTCGTTGGCCTACCGTGCGACCGATGAGAGCTTCGTTCTTCGGGAGAACTCGGAAAACCATACCCTGGTGGTGGACCGGATTTTTGGGACATATGACCTCATTGTCACCTCTAACACCACCTTGACCACGCCAAAAAACTACCATGAAACCTCGCTCACGTTAAGTCCGAAGGGTAAGCACGTCGTCTTGGTCGCAGGACTTGATGGGAAACAATCGGTCTATGTGGATGGGAAACCCGGCCCGTATTACGCCAATATCCTCCCGATACGGAATGCGGACAATCAACCGAACGGGTATATCCGCTTCAGCGCGGATGATACTATTCACTATTATGTACAGAAAGAGCAGCCGATGACACTGGTGGTGGAAGAAAATATTCCTCGTGCCAGATAGGGACTTCGGCAGGCTCTGCACTACCAAAAAGTAGGCTCCAACGGAGCTTTTGGCTTCGCAAACGAGCACAATACCTCGCCGCCTGATATCAAACGACAGCCGTCATTTATGGGAGGGTTCGCACTACTGCTAAGTTTCAATCTACCGAAGGGGTCAGTACCTGTTTTGTGGCCGATACCGATCCGTTATTATTTGAAATAGGTATACTCCCGATACGTCGCCACCGCCGCGTGGTACGAGTTAGTATTCGGCATATCGATCATGTTGCCGTACGCGTCGTAGCTCCAGTGATGTACCGTAGTACTGAAGATGTCTGGCCTGTCTGTAGACATGAGCACCGT
Organism: Armatimonadota bacterium; assembly: GCA_036504255.1. GTDB lineage: Bacteria > Armatimonadota > Hebobacteria > CAIYQO01 > CAIYQO01 > DASXVL01. The sequence goes on from DASXVL010000438.1 coordinate 1,155, forward strand.
TTCTTCGATTTTCTGCCCTTGCTTATCATAGCGATACAGCAGCTTCCTCCATAAGGTCAGTTCCTGCTGGCCGGGGCGGGAGTTGTAGAAGCGTTCTTCGATTTTCTTGCCGGCGGTGTTGTAGTCGTATTCCCTCCGGTATGTGAGACGGTTTTTTTCATCGTAACCGGCAAGTTGGGTGACGTTGCCGGTTTTGTTATAGGTATAACGCTCGTGTTTGTAGTCACCGGTCGAGTATTTGCCGGGTACTACCAGCGGGATATACAGGTCTTCCAGCAGCTTCCCCTGCGCCGTATAGACATGGAGGGCTTTTTGCCCATCCGACCAGTTATCCTCACTCCGCAGCATGGCGCCGTCCGGCGCATACTGGTAGGTTGTTGAGACGGTTTTTGCGTCGTTATCCTTCGGTCCGCCGATGCGCCATGCGATTATATCGCCATACTCGTTGTAGCGGCGACATTCCTGATGATAGACGTGCAACTGCTGCTGACTGTCCCATGCGGCATCGTCCTCGGTAAGCTTATGTCCCTGGGCATCATAGGTGGAGCTGAACTTTCGCAGCGGCTTGCCGGCGGTGTCATAGATGGTTAGCGTAAGCAGGTTGCCCTTCCCATCATACGCATACGTACCACTGGCTCCGGTCTCCTTCACAAATTGCCCGCTAGCGGTGGCTTTTAGCAGCAGGCCAGTCTCGTTATAGGCATACAGATGCGTCCAGAGCAGCTTGCCGGTATTAGGGTGGTAATACATCTCCTTGACCAGGCGCCCCTTGGCATCAAAGGTGAGCTCTTCCATCAATACCCCGCCTTTGGCGATGTAGGAGCATACCGTTTTCACCGGCCCGTGCAGCCCGGCCTTCGCCAGCGTCGGGTTATCAGTATACGGGAAATTGTCACAGATCATTTGCATAGCGAGCACTGGGGCAGCCAGCAGGCATGACAACACCAGAAGCAGTAAGAAGCACCTCATATCCAAGCGCCTTCCCTCATCGTCAGTGTTGAGATTTGACGGACAATAGTCTTGTTTTGTTCCGAAATAATGCAACGATATGTTGTGATTTTAATGCACTGGTTACTTCACGAGCTTTTCAAGCAAAGCGATAATCAGTTTCTCCCGTGTGGGCAGCGTCTTTGCCGCGTTGATTTTGTTAATCTCTTCACGCCGCAGGTAGTAGGGGAGCGCAGTGAATTTTTCCATCGCCGCTGCACTGCTGGTTAATGCCGCCAGGACATCCTCTGATAGCGCTAGCTCGCGTGGCTGATTATCGATGTCCAGCAACACGTGCACTGTTCCCCCGATCTCTTTACCGCAGTGCTCGCGCATTGCTTGGTTATAGACCTGGTAATACCCGTTGCTGCTCGGCAGCAATGTGCCGGGAAACTCGGCGCCATCAACGACGGCCCGCACGGTGATGCGGCCCTTGGTGCCAAGGGTGTCGGTGAAGGCCGCGGGGATATAGAAAACCGTCCAAGCGATCTTGCCCGGCAGCTTGACTAATGTCGCCGTAAATTCGAGCACTTGCCTGCCTCCTTTGTTGCGCAATTTTGAGCGCGTACGGGTGTCCTTGGTAGTCTTGACCACCCTGGGCAGTGGGCGACACGCAGAGCCAGGGGGTAGCAATCCCTGCCGGGTAATATGGACCTGCGGCAGAGCGGGAGGCTTGATCCCATCCAGGCTGTTGTTTCCGGCTATCTCCGCGTGCTTTGATGGGGCAACCTCGTACGAGGACATTCCGCTGCTTTCCGTTCGTGAACGATGACAGCACACGCTGGGAGTCTCCCGCGCAAAAGTATTGGTAAATATTATATTTGCATGCACAACTATTAATCAACAAGGATTGGAGGGCTGCGCGAAGGAGAACAGCGACCATGCACATCCTCAATTTGCCATCCGGTCCACGGCGTAGGCGCCGGAGAACGATGCTGAAACGCTTGCCAACTCACGGCACAAATATATCACGCACATGCCGACACACGGCATCCGTACCGTCCCGCTGTCGGGAAACATGCCAATATGCTATATTGAGGTAGCCAATCGATTGGAAGGAGTGGTTATGTATTCCGTTATACTGATATTTTTTATTCTCGTGCTGGCGGTCCTCATCCACGTGGCGATGAGTAAGCGCGGGGCCGATACTCCATTCGCTGTAATCGGCATGGGGGCGCTCATCTCGCTCATTGCCGGCATCGACGCTATGAGCAAAGACCGTGATGTCTCCGGCGCCATCCTCATTGCCACCGGCCTCATCTGCCTGCTCGGTATCGCCATTGCCGTCAGGGCGTTTCAGCCGCGCCCGTGAACCCTTGCCACCTGATATCAAACGAGACAGCCGTCGGCTAAAATCAACTATCAGCCGTTACTTGTGGTAGGGTTCTCCCCAGTCGCTCTGCCGGCCATCGTCTCATGCGGTTGGAAAGGGCGAGAGCGCTGGAAATCGGGCCCCCTTGTCCGCTATCAAATATCGGACCGGAGCGCCACGACTCACCACCCTCAGTTGCGATGCTACTTTCTTTCCTCCGCAAACCGCACTTCGATCATTCCGCCATTCCCTATCGCGTGGAAGGTAAAGTGCGCAGTGCCGATGGTGTCGAGCAAGATGTCGCCGGCGGCGGGGTGGTAGAGGTGGGCCGTATCCAGGTTGGCCATGCTGCGTAGGTGGTAGTTGAGCATGTCGAACAGCCAGTTGGGTACGCAGCGGATGTCCTGCCATTCGCTGTTGATGCAGAGGCGCAGTTGCAGGTCATTGCCGCGTAATTGCACCGTGTCTGCGCCGAGGTGGTGGGCGTAGCGGAGCAGCATGCGCGTGAGGTCGCGCATGCGTTGGCGGGCGCTCTGCGCGGGGGGAGGCTGGGGGAGGCCTGCCTGGGCCAGGGCGTCGGCGAAAAAGCGATATTCGGCGTCGGCACTCTCGCTGGGGATGGGGCCACGCTCCAGACGGTCGTGGTAGTCGTGCGCCAGCGTGGTCCCCTGCGGCAAGGCAGTCGCGGTAACGAGTCCGCTGAGGTAGCGCAGGTCATCGTGATAGAACTGTGCCGCCTTATCCAGGGTGAAGTCCAGCGCTCCGATGGACTCGCCCACTTCCAAAAAGTTGTGGAATGTCTGCGGGAAGATGCGCAGGGAGGCCCAGGGCTGGGCGACGCCTGCGGACAGCTCCCCTTGCGCAGCAACAGCGGTTACCGCCTGTGCTTCCGCTACCGGCAGCAACTCCGCGGCAGTGCGCAGCGCCAGTCCCGTGGGAACCCCAGCGCTGAGGGCGAGCGCAAAGCCTTGGCTGAAATGCCGCAGCACGACCCGGCGCGCCATGTCGTCCAGCGCCGCCCAGCTTTGCGTGCGCGGGTCGGTGAAGATGAGGCGCACCGGCGCGCTGATGCGCTGCAGCAGTAGCTCCTCCTCCAACGCCTCGGCCAGGTAGCGCATGCTGACCTCCAGTGACCCGCTGATCTCGCCCAGCCGGATGACGGTACGGTAGCTGCTGGGGAAGAGATCCTCCCACCGCGCCATCGCCTGGGAGATGGTCTCCTGGGCGGACAAGCGCTGCAACAATGCCGGCAACACCTCGGAGAAGGGGGCCGGGAGTTCATCGGCCAGCACGGTCAGGGTTGACACGATATCGATGCCCGACGAAAAGTGGGTGGCACAGCCGCGCGTGAAACGTAGCAGGCACAAGGTGATATCATATTCCGGCTGTGTCGCCATTATAACCTCCAATCAAATAGCTCGAACGCCTCGCCCTCCATCAGGCGGCGCAGTTGCTGCCGGGCGCGGTAGATGCGCCCTTCCACCGTGGTGAGCGGCAACCCCAACAATTGTGCAATGTCTTCGTAACGATACCCACCGCACACATGCAGCAACAGGGGGAGGCAGTTTTCCAGGGGTAGGGCATGCAACGCCTGCAGCAGCCCGCGCTGGGCTTCACGTCGCAAGAGCGCAGAGAGCGAGGTGACGAGGGTCGTTCCATACGCCTGTTGCTCGTCCCACGGGCAGCACGACGGGGCGGTTGCCCGCCGTCGATACCAGGCCAGGCAGGCGCGCACCGTCATGGTACGCAGCCATTCTGCGAAGGCCAGCGGCTCCTGCAGCTCCCCCAGCCGATCCCAGGCCTTCACCAGCACCCGCTGCGCCACATCTTCCGCCTCCTCGCGGTCCGTAGAAATTGTTTGCAAAATATCCGCCACCGTCTCGCGGGTCTTTTTCGTGTCTGGCGGTGTGGGCGTTCCTGGCATGTATGGCTTCATACACTCGCGGAACGCCCACGCCGCCAGACACGAAAAATCCTCCACGATCCGGCAACGCCTACTTTGCAAACAATTTCTTGGTACGCAAAAAGGCCCAGGCCAGCACAACCCCGCGATACCGTACAACCAACCGATCAAACGCCCCCCGGTCCCCCGCCAGCGCGCGGCGCACGTCGTCCCCATCCAGCGCAAAATTATGGAGCGGTGTTGTCATATATAGTGAAAGACGCCCATCGTTTGAAAAACTTACGGGGACGCGGGGTGAATTTGTACCATTGTAGCGGCCATAACGGTTCTTTGTAGCAGGTCGTCACATTGTTCCTCGCCAAGCCGACGATGCGTCTCCTGTAGCGCGCGCCCGCTGTGGCGCGCCTGTCACGCTTTCTGCTCCGTGTGGCGAGAGAGGAACAGGGTCTTGAGGTGGCAATTCGGTCTTATCTCGCCGCACGGATACGGATGCACCACAGGCGCGCCACAGCGGGCGCGCGCTACGACGAACAACACTACAGTTATTTCTGCGGCGGATCAATATAGTCGTAGCGCAAGTTGACCATGCGTATGAATTCGACATGGCCATCGATAAATCCGGCGCAATACCCGGCGCCGTGGCGCGCCACATCGATATCATTGGTGGTGCGGATCAGATGGTCAGCGCTTTTGCAGTCGGCAAACATGAGGGTTTTCTCTGGAGTTGGAATTTTGCCGAGCCCACGGCCGGAGAGGTCAATGTTATACCCGTACCCGTTCGCCAACTCGGGACGTTCGGGGCAGATGAGCACCTTTCCCTCTAGCCCGAGTTTGGTCCACACCTGCTCTTTCGTGGGCATCACCTCGTCATTTTCCTGCGTGAACATCGTCGCCGCCAGGCAGAGTAGCTTGAGATGGCTCGTACATGTCATGAGCTTGCCTCTCTCTCCCTCTTTACGGAAGGCAGAGCGTACGGCATTGCGTTCATCGTCTGATAGTTTGGTCGTACCATGGTTGAGCAAGAGCAGGGCTATCTTTTCATCGTCCCGTAGCAGCGCAAACATGAGCGGGGTACCGAATCCGGGAAGATTGGCTGCCTGTTTTGCTGGTATTGCCAGCAACGAAGTGGGGACCGTGGCCTTGAGATTCGGATTCGCCTGATGGTTCAGCAGCCATTCGACCATCTCTATGTTGCCGCTGATACTGGCAACGTGCAGCGGCGTGAAGCCCGCACGTGTTGCGGCATCGATTCTCGCGCCGTGCTTGAGCAATTCATCGGCTCTATCAACGGTACCAGCCTCTGCGACGAGATGTAGCGGAGTGAATTGCTCCGACAAGAGGGCTATACTCGGGTCCGCGCCATGGTCGAGCAAGTATTGGGCTACCGCAATGTCTTTGTATTGGGGATTCAGTGCGATCACTAATGGGCAGGAATATTGGACGGTATAATATTGTTGACGCCGAAAATAGGACATCAAGTTCGCGGGGTCTGGGGGAATCCCGTATGTCTCATCCTCTTCACCAGCCTCTTCTTCCATCTTGGCGACAACGTTGATTTTCGCGCCATGTTCAACGAGCCATTGCACACCGTCGAGCCTGCCGGTGCCACAGGCCGCAAACAGAGGCGTCTGACCGTTTTCGGCCGCGTCGTTGACGCCTAACCCCTTCCGGACAAGTAATACAAGCATTTCTGTCGAGGGGAGCGAGGCTGCCTCCCGTATCAGTTGCGCATCCAACGCTGTATTGCCGGTCGGTACTTTCGCGCCATATGTGATGAGGAATGCGGCTATATCGACCTGGCCGCAGCTGACCGCTTGCCGTAGCGGAGTGTATCGCAGATCGTTGCTATTAGAAGAGAGGCTCAACAATGGCGGATAGCGCTGCAGAAACTTTTTTACCAGTGCAAGCTTGCCTTGCTGGATTGCTCGGAAGAACGCGCGCTGTTTCTCGGTGCCGGTCAAATCCGCGTAGAGGATCAAGGGCTTTGGGTTGGCCCGGGACGTCAAGGTGGCTTCGACCTCCTCCAGGTCCCAGTCGATCAGCACACCAAAGGCCCTGCTTAGCAGCGGCGCGGGGAGATAGATGATGTCTTTCTTCTCTTCCGGGGAGTCGGTCAGGCGCTGGGTTTTACCGTCGATGACGACGAGGGGATTACCCAGGGTGAGCCGCACGCTGGCCTGCGCACTGCGGAGGGTGAGCGCTGTGCCCTGGCGGTCGATGGTCAGCCCGAGCCAATCTTTGAGCGCCGGCAGCGAGACGTAATCGGTATTACGACTCGTGTAGACATCGGCGGCCTGCACCAGGAGGCCGCCGAGTAATAGACCGAGCAGGCAGCAGAGAATTCGTGTCATCGTCAGTATCCTTTGCGCGAATGTCGTCGGCAAGTCAGCTTGTGGCGTTACACGGCAGGTGGAATTGGCGGCTCGTGCACTTCAGCAGGCGGGACACTCGCCGTAGCTGTGGGGGCCGCGCCGGGGAGATAGGGGGAGGAGGCACCGCGATACCGGCGGGGGCATACCCTGCGCCGGACGTCGCTGCTTGCGGGGCGCGGGCCGTGGCGGCCTCCAATTGCTGCAAGGTATTGTTCGCCTTGATACCCTGGAAAATATAGTAGAGCGCGAGCCCGTGGAACGCGCCACCGATCCAGTCTTGCAGGCATAACCCGAGTACGCCGTCCAGGATATAGAGCACGCTGCCGGTGATGAACGCCCAGTGCTTACGCTTGCCGGCCAACACGCCCAGCAGCAGGTAGAGGCCGAGGACGATGATGTCGAGGAAGATGACGATCGTTTTGGCGGTCGTCCCGCCCTCGGCGGCAATCCCATTGATGAGCTGCGTGCCGTCAAGGCCGATGAGGAAGGTGAACTTCCCTCCCGAAAAAAACACCACCGTGTTGACCAGCGAGAGGCCGACAATCCAATAAAACCACTGCGCGCTCGCCATGACGCGTTTTCCCAGCGCATCCCGCAGCAGCGCCGGATCAATTTGCTGATTTTCCTCCACGGTTATTTCCTCCCTATCAGGTTGTATGGATACTACCTGGGAGCCATCCACCGTACTGTCTTCAGGCCACCATTGATGTGATGATAGCATTCGCGCACATGATACAATCTTCCTTCAAACTATTAGTCCAGTAGACAAACGAAGTGCTTTCCCCTATGATCTTTCGAGTACAGCGAGGCGCGCCATGCAGCGGAATGATATTCAGATTCGTGACCCTTTTGTAGTGCCGGTGGCGGCGGAGGGGCGGTATTATCTCTACGGTTCCACTGACCCGGATTGCTGGGCGACCACGCCTGGACGCGGGTTCGAGGCCTATAGCAGCCTTGACCTGGAGGCATGGGACGGGCCGTTTCCGGTCTTTCGTCCCGCGCCGGGGTTTTGGGGCAGCTACCACTTTTGGGCGCCGGAAGTGCATGTGTATCGCGGGCGGTATTATATGTTCGCCAGCTTCAAGGCGGATGGCCGCTGCCGCGGCACACAGATTCTCGTCGCCGATGGACCGCGCGGGCCGTTCGTGCCGCACTCGGCGGATGCGGTCACGCCGCATGAGTGGGAATGCCTGGACGGCACGCTGTTCGTGGATGACGCCGGCAACCCGTGGCTCGTCTTTTGCCATGAATGGGTACAGGTGCATGATGGCGAGATGTGCGCGCAACGCCTCACCGACGATCTCACCGCGCCACTCGGCGAGCCATTGCTGCTCTTCCACGCGAGTGATGCCCCCTGGGTGGCGCGCGGCCCCGCGCAGGTCGATTTCGTCACCGATGGGCCGTTTCTCTACCGCGCGGGCAATGGGGATTTGTTGATGCTCTGGTCATCGATGGGGTGGTCGGGGTATGCCCTCGGCGTGGCCCGCTCCGCGTCCGGGCGCATCACCGGCCCCTGGACGCAGGACGCCGAGCCGCTCTTTGCGGCGGATGGCGGGCATGGCATGCTCTTTACCACCTTTGGCGGACAGTTGCTGGTGGCGTTGCACCAGCCGAACAATACGCCCAACGAGCGACCGCAGTTCTTACCGGTGCATGAGGAGGCAGGAGCGCTTCGTCTAGGATAACTCTGTGTCACCGTGCAGGCGGTATTGCGTGGGCGTGACGCCGTAGCGGGTATGAAACACGCGGCTGAAGTAATTGACCTCCAACGCGCACTGCGCGGCGATCTCGCGGATCGGCAGCGCGCTGTGCGTGAGCAGCCAGGCGGCTTTCTCCAGGCGCACTGTCTGCAAATGCTGCATCACCGTCTCGCCGGTCAAGCGCTGGTAGTGACGCTGCAGCGTGCGCGGGCTCGTCTGAAAATAGTCGGCCAGGTCGTCGAGGCGGATGGGCTGCCCAAAATACATCTCGCAATAGCGCCCGACCTCGTGTGCCAGCGCCTGGTAATTCATCGGCACCGGGTGGGGTTCTTGTTGCGGCTCGGCCAGCGTGAGCACGCGCGCCAGCATCAGCGTCAGGCGCGCGCCCGCGCGCTCCGCCCAACCGCGCAGGTTGAGACGGCTCTCCTCCACCATGATATCCATATCGGCGAGCAGGGCGGGCCACACCGGCCAGCGCACCGGCTCGACGACATGCACCGCCGGCTCGACGGCAAATCCCATCCAGAGAAACAGCCCGCCACTGCTACCCGAGTGCTCGGTATGCTCGACGTTGGGCGGGTGCATCGCCGCCGTGCCCGGCCCGATCTCCTGCGTGTGCGCCATGGTGAAACGCGCCTGGCCCTGCAGGCAGATGACCGCTTCGTAGAGATGGTGCACATGCGGTTCACCGTAGCTGTGCGGTGGCAGTTCACGGGGGGCAAACCACTTCGGCGCCAGTTGATACCCCAACGCGCGCGTGGGGCGCGCATATGGAGTCGCGTGAAAACAGACGCGCAGCAGGTCGGCCAGGTGGTAACGGGGCATAGTCGGCATGTCTCTCCATAGATGTACGGATTGTGTGTATGTCATGCACTCTGCCTTGTTGCAGATGTCAGCGTATGGCGTCTAGCGTCTAGCGTATAGGGGACGATGGCACGCGGGATTCCTAGACGCCATACGCCATACGCTAAACGCTTGCTCACACTACGATACAGACTGCACGACATGACACAATGCGCATGATGGCGTAAAAGTACTATATTCTGGCAATATTTTCAAGGCCTTACTGCCGGGTAACGCCAAATCTCTGTGCTACACTAGCGTTATATTTCGGATGGAGGATGCGCGTTATGACCTCTCGCGATGCTGTGCTTGCCGCGTTGGCGCACGAAACGGTGCGCCCGGTGCCGTATACACTTCCCATGGAAGACGATGTCTCCGCACGATTGGATAGCTATTATGGCGACGCGTCTTGGCGTGAGCGCCTGGCGCCGTCTATCATCGCGGTCGGCGCGGTGGATACGGACATGAAGACGGCCATCAGCGAGACACACGTGCGCGACGCCTACGGCGGCATCTGGCGCACCGACCGCCGCCCGTGGCACCTGGAGCAGCCGCCGCTGCCGGAGGCGGAGTGGGGCGACTACGTCTTCCCCTCCCCCGACGCCTTCTACCGCCCCGACTGGAAGGCTGCGGCGGTGCAGACCT
>DASXVL010000439.1:0-2132 GCA_036504255.1 Armatimonadota bacterium
GGTTGAAGAGCAGCAGCATCGAACGTACGGCGAGTGGTCGTCAATAGAAGTCCCCCAGGTAGAAAAAATTGGGGGTACCCATATCGTACCCAGAGTATGCCGCACACTGAACATCACCAATCACAATGTTTGCGTGCACCCACAGGTTGAGCTGGTTGCAACCGATGCGCCAGGCCTCACGCCTGGCGCGTGTACCTTCAGATTGCCTACGTGTGCCGCGAAGCGACGGACACTGTGGCACTCCTGGACGCCATTTTTCGCCTCGCGTGCTACCGTATAGCTATGTGAGTTTGATCGCTTTCAGCTTGAAAGGAGGCTCACGATGGCGTGGGCGTTCCATTGCGAGGCATGCGGCCTGAATCTGCTGGCCGCCAGCAAAGAACATTTGGTGGAAGTAGTGCAACGACATGCCCAACGGGCACACCATCTGCCGATGACGCGGGATGAGGCGAAAACCACCGTCGAACAGCAGGCGACACAGGAGGCCGCCTAACAGGGCAGGACGAGCGCTGCATCGGGGCATTTGCAGAGAGCCAAGCGGTTTTGTATAATAAATCATACAGTTGCAGCGCAGGGCGGCAAAACCGCCCGTGGCGCGCTGACTCTCCAAGCCGAGGATGGAACACATGTCATTGTCCCCACGCTATGCACGCATTCTTCTCAAACTGTCCGGTGAAGCCCTTGCCGGTGACAAAGGGTATGGTATCGACCCTGATGTGGTGGCCGAGATGGCGGCCCAGCTCAAAGACATCCACGACCATAGCGTGGAAATCGGCGTTGTGGTGGGCGGTGGCAATATTTTTCGCGCCCGCACCGGCACCAAGCATGGCGGTATTGAACGCACCACTGCTGACTATATGGGCATGATGGCCAGCGTGCTGAACGCGTTGGCGCTGCAAGATGCCATGGAGAAAGTGGGCATTCAGACGCGCGTACTCTCCGCCATTGAAATGCGCGAGGTCGCCGAACCTTATATCCGCCGGCGCGCGGTGCGCCACCTGGAAAAAGGCCGTATCGTCATCTTCGCGGCCGGCACCGGCAATCCCTATTTCACCACCGACACCGCCGCCGCGCTGCGCGCTGCCGAGATCGGCGCCCAGGCCATCATCAAGGCGACGAATGTGGAGGGGGTGTATGACCGCGATCCGAAAAATAATCCCGACGCCAAACTGCTGACGCACCTGACCTACATGGATGCGCTCAAAATGGGGCTGAAGGTCATGGATGCGACGGCCATCTCCTTAAGCATGGAGAACCGCATTCCCCTCATCGTCATGAATATGCGCGTCACGGGGAACCTGTTGAAAGCGACGCTGGGCGAGCCGGTCGGCAGCACCATCGAAGCCGATCCTGCCGAAGAGTAGCAAACCGATAGCAGGCATTCACAGGCCGCTGTCGAAAAGAAGGGGGATGGCCGCTCGCGGCCTATCCCCGCTGGATGTGAGGTGAGAACCATGCCAACAATCGCTGATATTTTACTCGATGCCGAGCATCGCATGCAGGGGGCGCTTGATGCCACCCTGGAAGAATTCCATCATATTCGCACCGGCCGCGCCAATCCGGCCATGCTGGATGGCGTGACCGTCGATTACTACGGGACGCCGACCCCGCTCAACCAGATAGGGAATATCGCCACGCCCGAGCCGCGCTTGATCGTCATCACCCCGTGGGACAAAGGCTTGCTCGGTCCCATCAGCAAAGCGATTCTGAATTCCGACCTGAGCCTGAACCCGAGCAATGACGGACAAGTCATCCGCCTGGTGCTGCCCCCGCTCACGGAAGAGCGGCGCAAAGAGTTCGCCAAACTCACCGGCAAAAAAACGGAAGAGGGGCGCGTCGCTGTGCGTAATGTACGTCGCGACGCCATCGAACATGTGAAAAAAGTGGAAAAATCCGGCGACGCTTCTGAAGATGAGTCAAAGCGCGCGCAGGAAAAAATTCAAAAATTCACCGATGACTTTGTGAAAAAAATCGACCAGGCCCATGACCAGAAGGTCGCGGAAATCATGGAAGTGTGAGGACGACTGGCTGATCGTTACGAAAAGTCGCGAGGCTCTATCCGCTGATAGAGCCTCGCGTTTCTGTTAGAAACTGCCTTCAAAGTAGGCGTTACTGGATCGTGGAGATTTTTT
>DASXVL010000440.1:0-2610 GCA_036504255.1 Armatimonadota bacterium
CGCGACTGCGGTCGGCTTCCAAACGGTGCTATTGCCGCACCGCTTCCGCAGCAGATCCCCCATTTTCCTCCCAGCGCGCACCCGGCGCCGGTGAGATGAGCCTTCAAAAGGGAAAAATATGCGGCAATTTCATCAGAAACACGTAGTTGTTTGTACTGCTGCGATTTTTCTGTTATTATAGACGTGGAAATTAATTCCAACCAGACCGACAAGGTTCTGCCTGATTTGGCCTCGTACCGGTTGTACTTACCGTAAGTGTAGCGCAATCCTCCACGCCCTCCAGATCTTCACACCCATGGCGGCTCTGATACCTAGAAGGAGTGCAAGCCATGAGCTACACTGACAAAAATTTATCCTGCCGCGACTGTGGCAAAGACTTCGTGTTCACCGCCGGTGAGCAGGAATTCCACGACCAGAAGGGGTTCACCAATACCCCCGGCCGTTGCCCCGAGTGCCGTGCCGCGCGCAAGGCTCAAGGCGGCTTTGGCGGCGGACGTCGCGATGGCGGCGCCCGTGAAATGCACAGCGCGGTGTGCGCCACCTGCGGCAAGTCCTGCCAGGTGCCGTTCCAGCCGAGCGGCGAAAAGCCCGTCTACTGCTCCGATTGTTTCCAGGGACAGCGCAGCAGCAGCAGCAACCGCTGGTAAATTCGCACTTTGTGCCTGTACCGGTCCTCGCACCCTGGCGTTATCGTCAGGGCGCGGGGGCCGCGTGCTAATCATTTCCCTATCCGGCACCCGACTCGGAGTATCTCAATGGGATGCCCCCCCTTCGCGTGAATGCGTTCGCTGCCAGACCGGAGTCCAGTGCTCGCGCACTGCTGGCCAGCATCATTTTAGGATACCATGACCTTTACACAGTTCCCCCTGAACGAACGCCTGCAACGGGCCATCGTGGAAGCTGGCTACCTCGAACCCACCCCGATTCAAGCGGAAGCCATTCCCATCGTCCTCACCGGCAGCGACCTGCTGGGTACCGCGCAAACCGGTACCGGTAAAACCGCGGCCTACGTGCTGCCGCTGCTGCATCTCTTAATGAGCAATCCCCGTGAAGCGCGGAAGACGCGTGCCTTAGTGCTGACCCCCACGCGCGAACTCGCCGAGCAAGTGCGCGCCACCATCAAGGCGTTGGGTCGTCACACCACCGTACGCGCCACCACCGTCTACGGCGGTGTGGGTATGGCCGCGCAGGACCGCGCGCTACGCAATGGCACCGAGATCATCGTCGCCTGTCCCGGCCGTCTGCTCGACCACGCTACGCGTGGCGCGGTGGATTTCAGCGGTATCGAGTGCCTGGTCCTCGACGAAGCGGACCGCATGCTCGACATGGGCTTTCTCCCCGACATCAAACGTATTATCAATTTGCTGCCGCGCGAACGCCAGACCCTGCTCTTTGGTGCGACCTTCGCCCCCGAGCTTGATCGCTTCGCCGCGCAAATTATGACCACGCCCGCGCGCATCGCCGTCGGCGAAAGCGCCCCGGCCACTACCATTGCCCATGCGATTTACATGGTGCCCGCGCAATTGAAGACGACGTTGCTCATCGCCCTGCTGGAAGGGATCACATCCGAGTCCGTGCTGATCTTTACCCACACCAAGGACCGCGCCGACATGGTCGCCAAGTCGCTGACCCGCGCCGGCTACCACGCGGACGTGATGCACTCCAACCGCACCCAGCAACAGCGTCAGCACACCCTGGATGCCTTTCGCGCCGGGACCATACCCTACCTCGTCGCGACCGACATCGCCGCGCGCGGTATCGACGTCTCGACGGTCTCGCACGTCATCAATTTTGATATTCCGGAAACCGCCGACACCTACATTCACCGCATCGGCCGCACCGGTCGCGCCACGCGCTCCGGCGAAGCGTTCACCCTGGTCACCCGCGATGACTACGATATCATCCGCTTGATCGAACGCAGCCTGGGCGAACGCCTGCCCTCGAATGTGCTGGAAGGCTTTGACTATCAACAGACGGTCACCGGCGGGTCACCCACGCTAGTCCGCGGACGCGCCGCCGCCAACGGCGGACGCGCACATGCCGGCCAAGCCTATCTGTCCTCCCCCGCCTACCAGGCCATCATCGCCTCCGTGCGGCAAACCGGCTCCGTCTAACGGGCTGGCAGCCGGAGAACGGCGTGGAGCTGTTACCCCATGCTAGAGCAGCAATCCAGGGCTGCTCTATGCAGCGGTGGTGCGGTAGCCCTAAGTCCAGCCTGGAGTCCTTAGTCCTTAGCACTGTTTGGAAGCCGATGTAGGGCCGCAGCCCGGAGTCGCGCTCAGCCTCCCGACAGTACCTCTCCGGCGCTGTGCCTCGGCAGGCTGAGCGCGACTGCGGTCGGCTTCCAAACGGTGCTGTTCCCAAAGGGTTAACCCCTGATGCTATACCCAGGAATCCAGTCATCCTCGCCACTGCTGGCCTGTGGCGTCCAGCCACACAAGCACATGCTCCAGACTCCCGATCTTCCATTGTGCAAAATCCGGTGCGCTGCGTGTCCGGTCCAGGTGAAACGACGTGAAGCCTTGCGCGCGCGCGCCATCAGCCTCCTCCAGGCAATCATCCACGAAGATCGACTCTTGCGCCGTGACGCCAAGGGATTCCAGCGCGGCA
>DASXVL010000441.1:0-11162 GCA_036504255.1 Armatimonadota bacterium
GGCCTGCTGCTCCCCAAAGGGTGAGCTACCGGTCACCAGTGGTAACTCCGGGTGGGCAGTCCATTCCGTCATACTGGCCTGATAGAGACGCACGCGCGGATAGCCGAGCAGATTTTTCAACAGAAACCAGGCCGCTGATCCCTCCCGTCCGGTGACGCAGTAGGTAATAATCTCCTTGTCGGGTGTGATGCCCGCCCCCGCATACCGCGCGCGCAGCGCTTCCACCGGGCGATAGGTGCCGTCGTGCCGGAAATCCCAGATGTAGTTATGTAGCAGAGCGCCGGGAATGTGTCCGCGACGCTGCGTCGGTCCCGAGCTCCCGGTATACATATCACGCGAGCGTGTATCGACTAACACGACATCCGGGTCGCCAAGGCGGTCGCGCACGTATTGCCAATCCGCGAAGATGTCCGCATTGAACTGTGCCTGGTAGGCGGCGAAGTTGATGCGTGGATATTGCTGTGTGAGCGGACGCTTTTCGTCTTCCCATTTATCCAAGCCGCCATCAAGCACCACCGCCTGCGCGTTTCCGGTCACCGCCAAGCTCCATGCGGTGTAGGAAGCGCTGACATGGTCCTTCGGGTTGCTCGCATAGATCACGGTGGGGGTTTCGACGGTCACGCCGAGACGTCCAAAGATGATGCCGAGGACCTCGGGCGCCAACATTTTGCACGGGGTGCCCTCTTCGCTCATGCGTAGCGTCTCGATATGCAACATCTGCGCGCCCGGGATATGCGCCTCTTCATAGGTGGCAAAGCTGCCGCGGGCATCGATGATACGCAATTCTGGTCTATCCAGGTGCGTGGTGAGCCAATCCGTTGAGACGATTCCTGCCATAATCATCCTCTCCAATCATCATCATAACGAGTGCTCTGAGCGTAGCACCATTTCTCCACGGCGCGCTGTCCTGATTTGCGGCATGTAAGAAGGTTCGGCGCAGGTGGCGACACGCGTATCGTTTCCACCACGCCGCAGCAGTGAGGTGGAGTATACTTGCGGCATCATGCCACACAGTACACAACGATGTATGAGGTGTAACCCGCGGGGTAGTCTGCGATGAATGCGCCCGGTCTCGCCACCCGCCCGCCGGCGGCACGCACGTTGACGCGTGCCATTTCGTTAACACTCGCTGGACAGGGTGGCATGCTGCTATGCAGTACCGTATCCAGCCTGCTCGTCGCCCGTCTGCTCGGTCCCTCGGGCAAAGGGGTGCTCTCCACCGCCATTATCGTCGGTGGTCTGGTCGGGCTACTCATCGAGCCAGGGCTGCGTGCTGGTGTCATACGGACAATAGCTGCAGGGCGGGCCGGATGGCGTGAAGGCCTTGCCACAATGGCGCTGGTGTACGGTGTGCTCTGCATTCTCGTGCTCCCGCTGCTCGCCGTACTCCTCTGGAACGCGCATGGGCGTTGGTTTCATGACATCCCCTACGCCGTACTGCTGTTGGCGTTGGCAGGAGTGCCGGTGGGATTGTTCGAAGGCAGTCTGACCGCTCTGCTCATCGGACAGCAACGCATGCCGGAGGTGAGCGGTATTTGGGCGCTCGAACGTGCCGGAGCCCTAGCAGGGCTGCTACTACTGGTCTGGCTGAGCAGGTGGGGTGTGCTGGGTGGGATGCTGGCGCAACTCGGTGGGACGGTGTTGGGCATCGGGCTGCTGTGGCATCTGCTCGCGCGGATGCCCGCCGCAACGTGGCGCGTGCGCCATGATTTGCTCCCCGCGCTGCTGCGCTTTGGGGTGCTTTGGTATGCGCGGAATCTCGCCACGTCGCTCAACTACCGGCTCGATGCACTCATCGTATTCATTTTGATCGGCCCGTATGAAGCCGGGCTCTATGCTGTCGCCGTCTCCTTGGCAGAGTTGCTGCAGCAGCTCCCGTCCAGTATCGACGCCGTGCTCTTCCCACGGGTGAGCCGTGGGGACATGCCTGACGCCGCGCGGAGCACCGCACGGCTGTCGCGTTGCACCGTCCTAGTGACTGTGCTGGGTGGCGTGGCGTTAGCGCTCCTTGCTCGTCCCCTGCTGTTGCTTTTTGGCGCGCAATTCACGCAGGGCTATTGGGCCTTGGTGTTGCTCTTGCCGGGCATGGTCGTATTGGGACAGAGCAAAGTCATCTGCTCCGACATGCTGGGGCGCGGCGAGGGGCGCTATCCTGCGCTGGCGTCATGGAGCGCTTTGCTCGGCACAATCGCATTGGACTGCATCCTCATCCCGCGCTGGGGCATTGCGGGCGCAGCGTTCGCCTCCACGATCGCATATAGTATGGGCGCTTTCGTCGCGTTGCGCGGCTATCGTGCGATGACCGGGGTAGGGGTGGTTGCGCTCTACGGGATACGTCCGGCGGAGATCGCGCTGGGCGCCCAGCGTCTCGGTGGTCTGTTGCTGCGTGCGCGCGGGCGTGCGGTTCACTAGGAATACCAGGGGCTTCTATGGTACAATATCGCCCGAAACGCTTCCCCACGGAAAGGAAAATCCTGCCATGGCCACCGCTCCCAGTGCTAGTTATAGTCTCATGCTTCGCCTGCGTTTACCGAGCCAACCCGGCATGCTCGGACGGGTGACGACCGCGATCGGCGATGCGGGGGGCGATATCGGCATGGTGCGTATCGTCACGGAAAGCCGCGACGAAACCGTGCGCGAGATTACGGTCGATGCCCGCGATACGCCACATGAGCAGGAGATCGCCGCCGCGGTGCGAGCGGTGCCCGACGTGGAGTTACTACAGGTGACGGATTGCACCTTTGCTATGCATGAGGGCGGGAAGATTGCGGTGGCCAGCAAAGTGCCGCTGCGCACGCGCGCTGACCTTTCCATGGCGTATACCCCCGGCGTCGCCCGCGTCTGCATGGCGGTGCACGATGATCCGCTGCGTGCCTACAGTTTGACGATTAAGCGCAACACGGTCGCCGTCGTTTCTGACGGCACCGCCGTCCTCGGTCTGGGCGATATCGGCCCGGAGGCCGCGATGCCCGTGATGGAGGGCAAGGCGATGCTCTTCAAAGAGTTCGGTGGTGTTGATGCCTTTCCGTTATGTTTGAGTACCAAAGATCCCGAGGAAATTATCGCCACGGTGAAGGCGGTCGCGCCGACCTTTGGCGGGATCAATCTGGAAGATATTTCCGCCCCGCGCTGTTTCGAAATTGAAGATCGCCTGAAAGCCGAACTCGATATTCCCGTCTTCCACGATGACCAGCATGGCACGGCCGTGGTGGTGCTCGCCGCGCTGTATAATGCATTGCGCCTGGTCGATAAGAGCATGGAGGATTTGAAAGTCGTAGTCTCCGGTGTGGGCGCCGCTGGTGTCGCCTGCTCGAAAATCCTCATGCAGGCTGGCGTGCGCAATATCATCGGCTGTGATCGCAGCGGCGCGATCTACGCGGGGCGCACCGAGAATATGAACACGATGAAGGAATGGTACGCCCGGCACACGAACCCTGATGGACTGCGCGGCAAGCTCGCGGAAGTGATGAGCGGCGCCGATCTCTTCCTCGGCGTGTCGGGTCCGGGTACGCTCAGTGTTGGTGCCGTGAAGCGTATGGCGGATCGCGCCATCGTCTTTGCCATGGCCAATCCCGTGCCGGAGATTATGCCGGAGGATGCTGCGCCGTATGTGGCCGTGATGGCGACCGGACGTTCCGATTACCCGAACCAGATCAACAATGTGTTGGCCTTCCCGGGTATCTTCCGTGGCGCGCTCGACTGTCGCGCCACCGCGATCACGGAATCCATGAAAGTGGCTGCGGCACGGGCGATTGCCGGTATCGTCACCGATGAAGAGTTGAGCCCCGAGTGCATTATTCCTTCGCCCTTCAACCCGGCGGTGGCGCCGGCGGTGGCCGCAGCGGTCATAGCCGCGGCGATTGCCGACGGTGTCGCGCGTTTAACGGGGGGAGAAGTACCGCCCTTTGCGCAGTTAACCCGGTAGGCAACCGGTACACATTCCGGAGATGGATACGCCCAATATACAACACCGCCGCACCTTGAGGAGGCTACCCAGGTGCGGCGGTTTATGTTGTGCTCACCTCAGACGGGTGAATAATTGTGCATGATAATGTTGGTGAGCTGCTGTGCGTGGGCATACCAACCCGGAATCGTGACCCATGTGAAAGTGCAGATTAATCGAGTGTGCGCATTGCCTGTGCGTCAGGACAACCGATTGGTGGGCTCAGCGAATCGATCACTCGCTATGCTATTCCACACCGCAGTCGGCATAATGAGATGGCCAGCAAAAATTATCGCGAGTTTTTTGCCACCCACCAGGCATCGATGACCGCGTAGCACCAGAGCGCGCAAAGGAGCAAGCCGGTCAGGAACGGGCCCGGCTTCGTGAAAGCTTGGAGGAGTTGCGGCGCATTCTCGATGGAGAGGGCGACGCGGGACATGGCCGTATAGAGCATACTGAACTGGCAGCCATTTAAGAGGAGCCACACACCGAGCACCAGCAGGCCTTTGAGCCAATCCCCATTCGAGAACTGGCCGAGCCCGGGGAGTACGGAAGACTGCAGCAGCGAAACGATGGGAGTGCGCGGCACGCGATTGGACCAGAGACTGTCGTCGGGTATCTGGTGCGAGAGAATTTCCGGCGTATGGACTTTGAGCACGGCCGTCGCGTACTTTTCCTCTAATTTGGTGTTTTGTGGGTTGAGGGTAAAGGCCTGCTTGTAGAGTGATTCCGCTTGGCGATAGCGCCGTTGGGCGAAGGCAAGATCCCCTTCGAGTTCCAGTACCGCCGGATGATCCGGGGCCAGTTCCTTCGCCTCCGCCAGTCGCGCCGTGGCTTCCGCGTACCGTCCCTGACGCACCCGGAGGAAGGTCTCCGCCAGGAGACGATCGAGTTGTGGGTCAAGCGGCAACGGTACGCCGAAGTCACTCATGCACGGAACTCCTCGGGAATGGGCAGGCGTGGCGCGTCCGCCCATAAGCGTTCCAACTGGTAGAAATCACGGTGTTCGGCATCGAACACATGGACAATGATGTCGCCCAGGTCCACGAGCACCCAGGAGGGGTCGCCTAACCCTTCCGGACGAATGCCCTTCATGCCGGCATCGCGAGCCGCCTCGTCGACGGCGTCAATGAGCGCGCGACTGTTGACCGACGAGGCCGCGGTCGCGATAACAAAATAGTCGGCAATCACTGTCAGACCGCGTAGGTCTAAGACGATGAGATCCTGTGCCTTTTTCGAGGCCAGTGCCTGTAAGACTTTCGTGACTAGTTCTTCAACGTTCAAGCGTGTACCAAACCTCCTTGGTGTAAATACTGGGGTATCTTTTATATTATACCCGCAAATGTGTGCGGCTAATGCGTCGAGTTACTGCACGACCGGGGGTGTCGTCTTCCCGAAATCACTGCCCAATACCACCGTGATTTGCGCCGGCGTGGTGGCCGGATGCTTGCCGAAATCCGCCGCGGGCGGGGTGACCTTCGAGTCAATGACGGCGATGCCGAGTTGGGTCGCCAGCATGGCGGCCGCGGGGCGGTGCACATCGTCGGTCACAATCATCGAGGTCAGTAAGGGCAGTTGACTGGTGCCGACACCGATCAGCTGATAGGTGGACACATCAATCTTGTCGCCGGCCTCGCGGGCAATCCCGGTGCGCTCGGTGCCATTAATGACCGCCACCGTCGTGCGCGGGCCGTTCAAGACATCCCGCAGCGTCTGCGCGGCGGCCTCGCGGTCCTCAACTTCCACCACCTCGGCTCGTCCCTTACGTGTGGGCACGGTCGGGAGTTGTGCGGTCTGCAGGCCATTCATGCCGAGCTTTTCGAGCAATTTTTTCATGGCCAGCGCATCTGTGACGGAGAGATCGGTGAGCACCATGTCGAGCAACGGACGCAGGGTAGCGAGCCGTTGACTTTTCTCCTGTGTGCGCAGTTGCGTCGTAAGGGTGCGCAGAAACTGGTCTTGCCGGCGGATGCGTCCATAATCACCTTCGGCGTCATGGCGAAAGCGTACATAGCCCATCGCCTGTGTTCCGTCGAGGTGCTGCAGGCCTGGTTCCAGGTGAATGAAGAGTCCTTGGGAGGGATCTTCGTAGTCCATCTTCTTTTCGACATCCAGATCGATGCCGCCCAGCGCATCGATGAGCTTGACGAAACGATCCGTTTGCACGCGGACAAAGCGATCAATGTGCATCGGTTGTCCGTCCAGGTCAGTGATGAGCGTTTCTACCGCGGTCTTGGCCATCTCGACGCAACGCTGTCCGTTTTTACCCCCGAGCGCGTGCGCGCCGTTGATGCGGCCATAGCTGTCATCAGGCAGCTTGACCCAGGTGTCACGTGGGATGGAGAGCACGGCGATGCGCTGCTGTTCCAGGTCGAGGTGGATCAGCTTAATGGTATCGGTGCGCGCGCTGTCACCAAAGGAAACGTCGGTGCCGATCAAGAGGATATTCACTTGCTTCTGGCCGTGAAAGGGGGGAACCTGTAAGGCCTTATCCTTGACATAGGTGGCGCCAATTCCGGCGAGTGTTAACGCCTTCGGCAGTGAACCGGCGACGATAATGATGGCGGTGAAACCGGCAATGAGTAAGATGAGTAATACCAGTAGCGTCTTCCGCCAGAACGCGCGCAATCGGCGTCGCGAAGTCTTGATGGGCACGGGCGGCTCCATGCATTGCACTGGTTCGGTCATGACGTCTCTCTCCACAGCAGGGCAACCTGCGGGGTATTGGTGGTCTCCGGGCGTGGTGAACAGGCGAGACGCGAGTCTCGGCGTGTCATCGGCAGGCGCCGCTTATTGTAACATACCATTTCGGTGACGGGAAGCATCCTTCGTTGAAGCAGTGGTTGGCAGGTGTAGCTGTCCCGGCAACGTCGCAGACTTGCCCTTCTTCATCTTCCATGTTATTGTTTACTATTGGACCGGTATGCCCATCGATTGTCCTTCGAAACTGTTTAAAAGTATCCGCCACCGTCTCACTCGTCTTTTTCGCGTCTAGCTGCGTTGGAATTCCTGGCATGTATGACCGCATACACTCTCGGAACTCCGCCTTGCCAGCCACGAAAAATCCTTCGCGATTCGGCGACGCCTACTTTCATAACAGTTGCTAGCATCGCGACTGTTGTTTGTCTTTGTATTCGCCATGGGGGGTTGGGTGAAATTCTCTTCGCTATTGCTGCAGAAATCCAGACGCTTCTCACCAGTGCAGATCACCATTATGTATGTCCTATTGGTGGGTAGCTGGATTGTCGGCATGGAAATTATGCGTCCTTTGTTGGGCCAGGGAACGAACGATCACCTGGAGTTGCGCATCTACGTTGGAGACATTGCCTTCGTGCTCCTTTCCGCCGCGTGCATCTATTGGCTGATGATACGGCGTTCAGCTGATGGGCAAGCGTTAGAGCAATCCGAAGAGCGCTGGCATTTGATGTTCGAAGCCGCCGACGAAATTGTCGTGTTGGTGGATGATGCCGGGCTGATCACCGCCTGCAATAGCCGGGCCATCGAAACGTACCAGTACGCACGCGATGCCCTGATCGGCAAACCGTTGTCGATGTTACAGACCCCGTACCACTCCTTGATGCGCAGCCTGGCAAATAAAGATACGCACGACTGCGTGGACGCGTTTTACGAAACCGAACACCAACGGAGCGACGGCAAACCGTTCACCGTCGAAGTGAGCGTCAAGACCATTACCAGTGGGCAGCGCAAACAGAAGATGTATATCATCCGCGACGTCACGGCCCGCAAGCGCGCGGAAGCGACGCTGACGTATGAGCGGCATCTCTTCGATATCTTAATGAATAATGTCACGGACCCGATTTATTTCAAAGATGTGGAAGGGCGCTTTATCCGTGTGAATACCGGGATCGTGAAGCGATTCGGCATGCACGAAGCGGCGGAGGTCATCGGTAAAACGGACTTTGATTTTTTTGCGACCGAACACGCGCAACAAGCCTATCAAGACGAGCAGCAGGTCATGGCGACCGGCCAACCTATCGTGGGGCAGGTCGAAATGGAAACCTGGCGCGATGGCTCGCGCACGTGGGTTTCAACCTCGAAGATGCCTTTGTACGACAAAGATGGCCGGCTGTCCGGTACATTCGGTATCTCACGCGATGTGACCGATCTCAAAATCGCGGAAGAAGCGGTGCGCGGTCACGAACGTTTCTTGTCGAGCATCTTTGGCAGCATCCAGGATGGCATCTGCGTGCTGGACACCGACTTAAATATTGTGCAGGTGAATGCGGCCATGGAGGCCTGGTTTGCCGATAGCTGCCCACTGGTCGGCAAAAAGTGCTATACCGCCTACCACACGCGCGGGACCGCATGCGAGAATTGTCCCAGTCTGCGGACCATCGCATCCGGTGAGGTGGAAACCGAACTCATCCAAACCCGGCTGCCAGGCAGTAGCGGTGCCACCTGGCTTGAGCTCCATAGCTTTCCGCTGGTAGACGCGGAAACGGAGCAGGTGACCGGGGTCATTGAATACGTGCGCGATGTGACTGCGCGCAAGCATGCCGAGGAAGAGCTGGAACACATTGCCGCCGAGCTCGCGCGATCCAATGAGGAATTGGAACAGTTCGCCTACGTGGCCTCGCATGACCTGCAGGAGCCCTTGCGCATGGTGGCGAGCTACGTGCAGCTCTTGCAACGTCGCTACCGGGGTAAGCTCGACTCGGACGCCGATGAGTTCATTGCCTTTGCGGTCGATGGCGCCAGCCGCATGAAGGAATTGATTAACGACCTGTTGACCTATTCGCGCGTGGGCACGCAAGGGAAACCGTTCACGGAGACGGATGCCAATCTGATCGTACAGCGCGCGCTGGCCAATTTGCAATTGGCGATTGAGGACCGGCAGGCCGAAGTGCTCTGCGCTGCGTTGCCGACCTTGACCGTGGATGCCTCGCAACTGACGCAACTGTTCCAGAATCTCATCGGCAACGCCATTAAATTCCAACAAGATACACGTCCGCGGGTCGAGATCACCGCCACTCCGGAGCCCCCGGGCTACTGGACGTTTGCCGTGCGCGATAACGGCATTGGTATTGACCCGCAATACGCGGACCGTATCTTCGCCATCTTCCAGCGCCTACATAGCAAGGAAGAATACGCCGGCACCGGCATCGGGCTGGCGGTCTGCAAAAAAATCGTGGAACGCCATGGTGGCTCCATCCGCGTGGAATCTGCGCCGGGCCAAGGCGCCACCTTCCTGTTTACTATTCCAAGTGAGTGAGGGAAAATATCGTGAAGAACCGACTAGGGCGACCGGTGGAGATATTGCTGGTCGAGGACAATCCGGGCGACATCCGGCTGACCATGGAGGCCCTGAAAGAGGGCAAAATGAGCAACCGGGTGCATGTCGCCAAAGATGGCGTGGAAGCGCTCGCGTTTTTACGCCGTGAAGGGGACAATGTGGATGCCCCCCGACCGGACTTAATCCTCCTGGACTTGAACCTCCCCCGCAAAGATGGGCGCGAAGTGTTGGCCGTGATCAAAGCTGACGATAGCCTGCGCCGCATTCCCGTGGTGATTTTGACCACGTCGATGGCGGAACAAGATATCCTCCGTACTTACGACTTGCATGCAAATTGCTACATCACCAAGCCCGTGGATATTGACCAATTCATCAGAGTGGTTCAATCTATCGAAGATTTCTGGTTTAGTATTGTGAAATTGGCGTCCGATTAGGCAATCGCGCGCAGGTGCTCGAATGCATGTGTTGCTGGTAGAAGATAATCCTGGAGATGTGCGGCTGCTGCGCGAAACGCTCGCGGAAGTCGATGCCAGCCAGTTCGCGTTGACCGCCGTGGCGACGTTGGCCGAGGCACAACAACGCCTGGCGAGCGAGACCTTCGATTTAGTGCTCTCGGATTTGAGCCTCCCTGATTCGCACGGCTTGGCCACCTTCCAGCGCCTCTTTGAATGCGCGCCGGATGTGCCGGTGATCGTGCTGACCGGGATGAACAATGAAGAAATGGCCGTGACGGCCGTGCAGTCCGGGGCGCAGGATTATCTGGTGAAAGGGCAAGTGGACAGCCACTTGCTGGCGCGGGCGATGCGCTATGCGGTGGAACGTCATCGCATGCAAGTCTCCCTGCGCAGCCTGACGCTCATCGATGAACTGACGGGGCTCCATAATCGTCGGGGATTTCTCACCCTGGCAGACCAGCAACTCAAGTTTGCCTGTCGTGCCAAACACCGTCTATTGCTGCTGTTTGCCGACCTGGACGGCATGAAGTTCATTAACGATACCTACGGGCATCATGAAGGCGATTGTGCGCTGGTCAAAATCGCCGATATTCTACGCGAAACGTTGCGCGATTCCGACTTGATCGCGCGTATCGGCGGTGACGAATTTGTCGTGTTAGCCTTCGAAGTCGGCCCTAACAGTATTGAGGTACTTCCCGCCCGGCTCGAACAAGGCATTGATGCCTGTAATACGCGCGGTGGATTACCCTATCAACTGTCGCTCAGCATTGGCGCGGATCGCTTCGACCCGGAATATCCCTGCGGCCTCGACGAACTGCTGGCGCGCGCGGATGCCATGATGTACGCGAAGAAACGACTGCGAAAATTGGAACGGGGCGAAACGGTCTTACCGCGCTGATGGGCGCACACCCCCCTACAGGTGAACACCGAGGACGGCATGCGCCGTCCTCGTGCGTTTAGCAGGATGCGTCCAGGTAGATACCATATTTTCTGATGTACGTGGCGACCGGCAGTGGCGTCAGATAACGCAGACTGTGTCCGGCGCGAATACGTTCGCGGAGTTCGGTGGAGGAAATTTCCAATCCCGGCACGGGAAGTACCGTCAGGGGCGGGCCATCCGTCGCCGGTGGCGTAGCGTGCACGCGGTCGAGGGTAAAGCCGGGACGCGTCGCCACCACCACGGTGGCGAGTTGTTGAATGACCTGCGGGGCGCGCCAGCGAAAAAAATCGAGCGCCGCATCGGCGCCGATGATGAAAAACAATGCCGCCTGCGGGTACAGCCGATACAAAGCCTGCAAGGTGTCCACGGAATAAGACGGGCCCGGTCGCTCGATTTCCAGGCGGGAGACGAAGAAATTCGGGTGGTCGGCCGTCGCCAACTGCGCCATTTGGACTCGTTGCTCCGCGCTGGCCTGCCCGCGGGGCTTATGCGGTGGTTCCCCTGCGGGAATGAAGAGCACCGCGTCCAGCGCAAAACGCTGTCGCGCCTCCTCGGCAATCGCCAGATGCC
>DASXVL010000442.1:0-4095 GCA_036504255.1 Armatimonadota bacterium
GAGAAGCGTTACTATTTAACCTTGCAGGATACCCAGCTCTACCCATTCGGCTATCGCAGCCACTGCGAGATCGACGGCGTGGAGTTCGCGCACGAACTCTTGCTGCTTCCCGACGCGCTGGTGCAACGCGCACACGTCTTACGCAATCCGCACGGTCTGCCGGTGCAGTTCGAAATGGTGCATCAGGAATCCTGTACTGCTCTGGAAATCGGCAATCGTACCTGGGGCGAATTCGCCTTCGCGCCGGAGCACAACGCCTTGCTCGTTTCCTGCCATGACGAGAACCCGCCCGCGCCTTTCGAACAAGAATCGCTCGCACAGCAAGGATTGACGTTCGACGCGCACGACGCGTCGGAAGCTGTCACCTGGATCGGTCTCGGGTGCGACGCGCCGTTGCAGGTGCGTCGCGGCTATCATCGCCGCAGTAAATATTACCTCGCCAGCAATCCCCTTGCTGGCAGTGACGCCGCCTACTATGTCGTCTTTGCCACGGAAGAGGCGACGTTGCATGCGCGACTGGCGCAACTATCGGAAACCGTGCACCAGGAATGTGATGCCTTGCTGCACGGGTACGAAGAGCGCCTGCGCACGCGCCCGCGTATTGACGTCGGCGACCCGGTGCTCAACTCGGCGTTCGGCCAGTACCCGGAAGTGATCGAGGCGATGAAGCTTCCTGACCGCCGTGGGGCCGTGCGCGCCACCGCCGCCGGCTATTTCGTCTGGGGCTGGGATGGCATGACGCCGTTGATCCCCACCGCCCTCGCCAATGAACCCGAGTATACCGCGGACATCCTCCGCTTTTTCCAGGACACGCTGGATCCGGTCTACGGCCTGCCGCATGTCTTTTCCACCACGTTCACGTTGTTGGGCAAAGGCGCGTTCCCGTGGCAGTGCCAGTACATTGCCGGCCTCTACCACTATGTGGCTACTACCGGTGACCTGACCGTCGCGCGGGAAGTGCTTCCCACCTGCCGCTTCATTCTCGACCAGTGCCGCATGGGCGAAGTGCAGCACACCGGCCTCGTTAGCGGCACTGCCCTGTGGCCCGACTTCCCCGAGGCGATGGAGGAGGATGGCCACGATATCAGTTCGCTGAATAACTCCCTGCTCTACCAGGCGTTGCGCGGCATGGAATACCTCGCCCACGCACTCGGCGAGCAGGCGTTGGCAGAGGAGTGCCGAGCCTGGGCGCAACGCTTGCGCGTGAACTTTATCAAGTATTTGTACGACGAGGAGCACGGCTTTTTCATCTCCTCCTGTTCATCGGACACGCTGGCGCCGCGCAAGCATTACTGCTGCCAGGCGATCTTCTGGATCACGCCGTTCGCGCGTGAACTGGTCGCGCACGCGGCGGGGCGTATCGTAGACTTCCTGGATGGGCAACTGCGCTCCGACAAGTGCCTGCTCTCGCTGCCGCAGTGGGATACTGCCTGGATGGCGGACGGCAATCAGCTCGGCTCCAGCTATCCGAACGCCGACTACTTCTACCTGAACGCCCATAAGCTAGTCGGTAACGCTGCCGGTCTGGATAGCTGGCTCGGCGACGTCGAGTGGTTCTGGCGGCGGCACACCGCGCCGGAAGCCTTCACCCCCGAGGCGGAGAACGAGGCGGAACTCGGGCCCGACAACCCGGGCTGCAAACAACTGCAGGCCATTACCTGCTGGTATGCCGGCCTCTATGTAGGTCTCGCCGGGATGGATTTTGACCACGAAGGGCTGACATTGACGCCGTGGGGCGAGCGGCCCATCGACATTCGCGGACTGCAGTTGCACGGTACGTCCATCGATCTGACGATTCGCGGGTGTGGCAACCATGTCGGCGAGCTTACGCTGAATGGCCAGCCGGTGCCCGCCGGCTCGCACAAAATCGCCTGGGCTGACCTGCAAGGCACGCGAGCGACAATCGAACTGGTACGCGCCGCGCAGGCGCCGAATCATCCGGTCATCGTGCGGGCGGACGGGTTGCGTGTGCTGGCGCTCGACAGCGCGCCGGGACGGCTGACGGCGCGTATTGACGGTGAGATGAGCGGCGAAGTGGTAATCCGCACGACGCCCACGGCGCACGCGCGCGTCAACGGTGAACCGGTGGACTGCGTGTACGATCCGGCGACACAGAATATTTCAATTTTCTTTGCAGGCCAAGGCGAGGTCGATGTGGAAATTCACGCATAGGAACTCTTTGGGAGCGGTCCCAGTAAGGTCAATTCGTAACCTGCTCCAGGATTCCATACGGTATGAGAGGAAAGACGAATGACCAGATGGACCACCGTTCATGGTTTTCTTGCCATGGCCTGCGTATGGGCGCTTGCGCTCTGTTCCCCTGTGCGTGCGGCAGATGAGAAGCCGCTGATCATTGAAGCCGCCCCGACCGCGGAGATCTCCTGGTTGGAAGGCGGAGATTTTACCGCCAGAGCCCCGGGAAGCGCTCGCGGCAACTGGTCGGTAGGTACGCTGGTGGCCGGGGATGATGCGGCGAAAACACCCTGCCTGGAAATCCTGAAAACGGCGGATAAAGCCGTCGGGGTCAGTTATGCGCAAACCATCCCCTTGGAGATGGGACATACCTACCGCTTTGTCGTGCAATACCGCACCGACATGGACGGCGTGCAGTTGGAGATGCATCAGTATGGGTTCCACACCTGGGGCGACACGGTCCGCCCGATCCGGGTAGCGCTGCCCAAGAGTCCCGGCGAGTACCAACGCGTCGAAGTCAAGCTCGATCCTGCGCCCGGAGCCCTGTGTGTTGGGACGTGGATCAGTATCCCGCAGAAAGCGGCCGGGGCGCTACGCCTGCGCGAGTATGCCCTCAACGGGCCGGCGTGGGGCGGTATGTCCTATCCCACGCTCACACCGCAAGAGCAAAAGCGGCCGAATTTCTGGCAACTGGTGGAATTCGTGCGCAATAGCGTACCGATCAATTCGCAGTACTTTGGTCCGGGCGCGCAAAATTCATCCGCGCGCCAACGCGGCGGTGGCCTGGGCGATCCCTGGATTCCCCTCGGCGCCATCATTCCGGCCAAACAGGGGAACTACCGTCTCGGCCTTGAAGTCCGCGAAAATGATGGCGGGAAGCTGCTGGCACGCTATGCCGGAACCTTCAATCAGCCCGCCGATGTGTTGCCGGCCGCGCGCATTCGCGTCCCCGGCATCACGCGTCCCTGCCAGCTTGAAGTGATCGGCTGGCGCGAGGATGGCACGCTCGTCGGCAAGCGTACGGTTTTTGTCCGTTTCCAAACGCATGAACCGTTTACCACGCCCGCGGTCTGGGATAAGCTCCCCGCGCAGCAAGACGCCTGGCCGGGTGGCGGACAGCTGGCCGTACGTGTCACCGGCGGCATGGTGCAGGATTTTCATGCCGGACAGCAGCTGACCGGCGCGTTTGACGTGGCACGCGGCAAAGAGGCGCGCATCGTGCACCTGGCGGTTACCCGCTATGATCGCCTGTCGGTCGCCAAGCAGGACGTGACCGTTGAGGCGGGACAAGGCATGGCGACCTTCCCGTTTAGCTTTGTCGCCCCGAACGCCGATGTCTACGAGATCAATGTCAAACTGCAGGCGGGCGACCGGGTGTTGGACGAACGCGAGTTGCGCCTCGGGTTGCGCGACGCGCATCCGGAGCGCCCCTTCGTGAAACCGGATTTTCCGGCCATGGAATTAGTGGAGGAGCAGCGCTTTCTCTCGCAACGCGCCGCCCCGGCGGCGGAAAGCCAGTTTGCCGCCTTCCTCACGGACATCAAGACGCATGGCAGTACCATCGCGGGCATTGGCTATGGCCTCAACGAATTCAACCCCATGCCGGGCGTCTATCGCTTTGACGAGTTGGAGCGCCGGGTGAAGCTGGCGGCGGCGGCCGGGCTGCGCAGTCAAATCTACCTGCAACCGGAAGCCTGGCCGGATTGGGCGGGCTGGGAAGCGCCGGTCGACCAGAATGGCACACCCGATATCTGCCTCAGTGTCGCCAGTCCCGGTGTACGCCGCATTGTGGCCGATGCCTACCGTGCGCTGAGCGTGCATTTTCGCGGTGATTCCAGCGTGGTCGCCTATGGCCTCTGGGACACCTGGGCGGATTGGATCTATCGCGACGGCGAGGGGAAA
>DASXVL010000443.1:0-3020 GCA_036504255.1 Armatimonadota bacterium
GTGATCCAGCAGGCCCTCGCGTCGTCCGGGAACGCCGTGCAAGTTGGATCACCCTTGCCGGAAGATACCTTTTACGATGCGATTCTGCAGGCGGTCAAAACGGTCAACACCCACTTAACAGACCAAAACTACAATCAGGCGAAAGTGGCAGGCGGGCGCGCGGTACGCAAAGAGCTGGAGAAGCTGCTCAAAGCGAAAGACCCGGATATCCAATCGATGGCCCGGACCTACCTGAGTACGCTCGATCAACTCGAAGAGGCACTGGCACACGGGCGCCAGCAGTCGTTGCCGCTGTTCCAGCAATTCACCGCGACACGGGGACGCGTGAGCGAGGCGAAATCGGCCTTTACCGCGACGAAGACGGCAGCGCGCCTGCCGAAAAAGCAAATTGTCGCGGGCGAATTGACGGTCGTCGATGACCAGGCTTCCCTGGGCACGCTGTTACAGACACGCTCAGCAAAAGCTGGCGTGCAGTATAATCTCGACTTCGGCGACGGTATGACCGCCGTCTATCGTCCGTGGACGGGGGAAAACGGTTTTGCTCAGCGCGGGGAATTCGAGTTGCGCCTGCCGGACATGCCGACGAGTAAAGCCGTCGACAGGGCGATGACTGTGATGGAGCAACTCGGTATCCCGGCACGCTTATCTACCCCGGAGGAAACCGAACTCCTCTACCTGCACAAGCAGGCGTATCTGTCGCTGGAACATCAGGCGCCGGGGTATCGCCGCGTGTTGGCCGACCTCGATGCCCGGCATGCCGATGTGCCGACACGCGTAGAGGCGTTGCGCGCCTATTGGGGGCAGCGGCTGGGCGTGGCCGACGTGACGAAGCTGCCGGGGTATGATCCGCTGGGGCGCTACCAGCAGGGATTCCGCGTACGTGGGAAGCAGGCCGGCTATCGCCACCAGTTACGCTTCGATCTTTCCGACGAGCAGATCCGCCAGGAGATGGCCGGGTATGCCCTCAAGCACAGCATCACCAACAACAACGATGTCGTAAGTCTGGTGGATGCCATGCTGTCCGATAACGGCGCGATGGTGAGTACGGTCGAGAAGATGCGAACGGGCGTATTAGTCGGTGGGATGTCGCCGGTGGAGGATATGGAGACGGGCGGCGCCTCGTATTGTTTCACGCGCCTCGCCAGGCATCCCGCGCAGGATCGCGGCGCCGCGGAAGGATTCTATTTCAAAATCGAGATGCTCCGGCGTATGGATGCCATCAGTTACGACCATGACGCCTTCGGCAAAGTGATCGGCAGTTACGTCGAGGATCACCGGCGCAGCACCGTGCAGGCGTGGAAAGAGATGCAGTCCCGCTATGGCAATGAGACGATATTCAAAAATTCCATCACGCTGTTGGATAACATCGACGTGATCGTCGTCGGCAGTCCGCAGAAAAAGCAGGCGCTGCAGGACGTCTTCCTGCGGCATGGCATCACCCGCTTACCGGATGGGCGGAAGGTCGAGCAGGCCATCATCGTCCGCTGAACACACGAGGAACGCACATGACCGTCGAGCAGCTACAGATTATCATAGACTATCTGAACACACAGGGAAGCTGGCTGGGCATCTTCTGGCCGGATGACGACTACACGCGTATCGGCGTGCAGGCGCGAGTGGAGATCACCCGTGTAGCGCCCGACGTGAAGTCACTCTGGGTCACGCTGTGGAGCGTCGGCTACCAGGAAGGCCGGCACTACGTCCACACGCTCAACGTCGTCCGCTGGACGTCGGACGATCCCCCGCATGAACTCGATCTGGTCGATGACCGGGGTCGGCAGTTTCATCTGGAAGCTATCGAGCCGATGTCCGAACCGGATGAAGCCGCCACCTGGCAGGCCTGGCAGCAGTATCGCGCGCAGGAAGCGGCGAGATTCGCGGTGATCGACGACAGCCTGCGTGCGGAACACCGGCACATCGCCGCCACATGGCCGGGGGAGTAACATGAGAATTCGCTATTTCATCGAGTCGGCGCTGCAGCAGGATGCGGATGGGCAATTTTACTTCACGCCTATCGGCGTGTGGGCACACGGGCCGGGGCTGGGGATGGATATCGCCATGGCCTACCTGCCGGGATATGAGACGGCCCAGGCCGCCGCTGAAGGCATCATCACCGATCTCATCGAACGGGGTGCGCGCATGCTGCCTCCTGATTTCCTGGAACAGCAGCATCCGGCCATCCCGCTCTACCGTGGAGACCGCTCTCCGATCTACACCACCGAAGGGAGCAGTGCCGAGGGTGTTGCCGCGCAGGTAGTGGCGCTGATCATTTCCGGGAAGCCTCTTGGCGATCCGCCATTGCCGCTCCCACAATCCTAACTCTCCGATTATGCACGTCGTGTCGCTCACCGGCAACGCCGTTTCCGGTATCTGCCGAGAAGCGGCGTTGTCGCGTTGGTCTCTTCCTGTCATGCCAGAACCTGAAAAAACCTGAAAAAACTGTGTGAAGGTTTGCGAATCCGTCCCGCTCGCTCGTAAGTGGCATATAGAGCGTGCCGACGACCCGGTGCGCGGATGGATGTCACGCATGCAACTCTTTGCCACTGATAACGAGCGCATTGCCTTCCTGCTGGAAGCTGACGCCGACCTGCAAGGCTTTCTCGGCCTCACCGCCGAGGGGGCCGAGCAGGAGGCGCCGGTTGACATCACCACCGAGGAACTCCCCGAAGGCGAACGCCCGAAATACATCACCAACTACATCGGCTCGAAGCAAAAGCTGGTCGAGTGGATCTGGAAACACACCCCCGAAGGGATCGCGTCGGTATGCGATGCGTTCTCCGGGTCGGCGGTGGTTTCCTACATGTATAAAACTAAAGGGCTGCGGGTGGTCGCCAATGATCGGCTGCGCTACGCCTACCATGCGGCGCGGGCCATCGTGGAGAATGACGGCACGCGCATCAGCAGCGAGGAATTGAACGCCCTGCTGCAGCCCAACGGCAAAGCCGGCACCTTCGTGCGCGACAATTTTAAGGGCTTGTTCTTCGCCGACGGCGTCCATGCCATCATCGACCAGGTGCGCG
>DASXVL010000444.1:0-13648 GCA_036504255.1 Armatimonadota bacterium
TAGGGATAGTTAAATAGGGATAGTTAAATAGGGATAGTTAAATAGGGATAGTTAAATAGGGATAGTTAAATAGGGACAGACGGTATTATTTGCGCTACAAATAATACCGTCTGTCCCTATTTAACTATCCCTATTTAACCCTTAAGGCAGGTTCTTCGGCGTGGCCGTGCCGCTGAGCATCACCTCGCCTTTCCCCAACGTGACATTCTTGAGCTGTGGCGCGCACGGCAGGCTCTGCAGGTCAATCACGGGATTGATCTGCTGCAGGATGTCTTGCTGTGCGGCGGCGGGCAGCGCGGTGTCACCCACCATGATGGTTGCCGGCACATAGATGATGCGCGTTCCCCCGTCCGGACGCAGTGTACCAGTGCTCACTGCAGTCACCTCGCGATTATTCATCATGACGAGCGCCGTCGTTTGCACCTGCTGCTTACTGAACGCCATGTGAATATTTCGCACCCCCAGATTGCCGCGGTGCGCCCGCCCGTTCAGGAAGGTATTGATGTCGCCTTCCGTGGCGCGCGCGGTGAACGTGCTCGTGCCGGGGTTCGTGATGTGAATGGGGGAATGCTGGATATGCACCCCCTGCATGGCGAGGTCGAAGCGGTCGAGCACCGGACTGCTGGCCGGACGGACACGATAGCCGGTCATCTGCACGTCGCGGACACGATCATACTCGCCACCTCTTCGGCCCTCGCGTTCATCGCGTTCCCGCCCCTCGCGCTCTTCTCTATCGCCACGATCGGTACGAGAGGAATGCGTGTCATAGCGGTCCCCCGGACCGATGACGACGGGACCCTGGCGGTCGCCCTCCCGCCGTTCCTGGCGCCTCTCGTCTTCATCGCTGCAGCCGACCAGGGCTAGCAACAGAAAGAGACAAAACCAGGCAATACCGAGATAGAGTTTCATCGCAGAACTCCTTTCACCGATGTTGTACACCGAACAACTCTACCTCGCGATGATACGCTGCTTGGCCTGTGATGGTGGATACGGATTATTCGCAAGGCGTATGCAATGGTGGTAAACCTCAGCAAGGGGAATAGTAGGGAAAGTAAATTCGTGAGTAGGCCTGATAATTTTTCTCGTGGCCCGCAACAGTCCTCTGCTTGTCATTTCCCGCGCCCCCTCGTATACTGAGGGCCACCACCATGTACCTGAAACGCCTTGAACTCTACGGCTTTAAGACTTTCGCCGATCGCACCGAGCTGGAATTTGGTCCCGGCATTACCGCTATCGTGGGACCGAACGGGTCGGGCAAGAGCAATATCAGCGATGCCATCCTCTGGGTGCTCGGCGAGCAGGCCATGAAGGCGTTGCGTAGCTCGAAATCGGTGGATGTCATTTTTAACGGCTCCGACGCGCGCAAGGCGCTCGGGCTGGCGGAAGTGCACCTGACCCTCGATAACTCCTCCGGCATGCTGCCGACGGACTTCACCGAAGTCACCATCACGCGCCGCATCTTTCGCTCCGGCGAATCGGAATACCTCATCAACCGCGTGCCGGTGCGCCTGCGCGACGTGCAGGACCTGTTCCTCGATACCGGCATCGGCAAGCAATCGTATTCCATCATCAGCCAGGGCGAGGTGGACGCCGTGCTCTCCTCCCGCTCGGAGGAACGCCGCGCGCTCTTCGAAGAAGTGGCGGGTATCAACAAGTATAAGCACCGCAAAAAAGAAGCGCTGCGCAAGCTGGAACAAACGCGGCTGAATCTGTTGCGCGTGAGCGATATCATCAGCGAGTTGGAATCGCAACTCGGCCCACTGGCGGACCAATCGGAGAAGGCAAAGGAATATCAGGTCTACAATTCCGAACGCACGGATTTGCAGCTATCGCTACTCGTAACGCAATACGTCGGGCTGCAGAGCAGCCTGGCGCGCGCCAAGGAACGCGAGGCGGAGCTGCACACCGAACTGGAAGGTTTGCGCCATACCGCCCAGCAGAACGAGGTAAAAGAGGCCGCGCTGCGCGCCGAGCTTTCGAAGCTCGAAGAAGAGTTGGAAGAGCGCCGCGGGGTGGAACACCGCTTCGCCAACGCCGTGCAGGGTGCGGAAAATGCGCTGGAACTCTTGAAACAGCAGGAACACGCCGCACGCAAAGAACGTGAACGCCTACAGCAGGAGCGCGCGGATTGGGAGCAGCAGTCCGGCCAGTTTGATGAAGAGATTACCACCGCGCAAGCGGAACAAGCGCGGCTGACCGCGGCGCTGGCAGCGCTGGCCGCCGAGGTGTCCTCCGCGGACGCCGCGTTGCAGGCCGCTTCCGCTGCGGTGAACGCGATCAGCGGCCGCATTCAGGAAAAGCGCAGCGCCTACCTGGATGCGCTCGACCGCGTCGCCCGCGTGCGCAATGAATTGGCGCGCGTGGAATCGCTGCTACGCACCTCCGAAGGGCGTACCGCGCGCCTGGCCGCTGAACAGGCGGACGTGACGCAGAAATTGGCCGAGCGCCGAGCGGCGCTGACCGTCGCGCAGCAGCTCATCGAAGAACGGCGGCTGGCGCGCGAACAGGTGCATGCGCAACGGATGGACGCACAGCGCGCGCGGCAGGCGATGGCGGAGACGCAGTCCGGGTTGCGCCGCGACGAAGCCCGCGCGCGCGAGGAACTCGCCAGCTCCCGTGCCCGTCAGCGCACGTTACAGGAACTGGAAGAGTCGCTGGAAGGCTATTTCCCCGGCGTACGCGCGGTGGCCAACGCCGTCGGCGCGGGAAAACTCTCCGGCTGGTATGCCCCGGTGTCCGATCTGCTGGAGGTGCCCGCCTCGTTGGAACTCGCCGTCGAGGTGGCGCTGGGCGCCAATCTGCAGGATATCGTGACAGAGAACGAACAGGCGGCACGCGCGGCGGTGAGCTTTTTGAAGCAGCAGCGCGCGGGCCGCGCCACCTTCCTGCCCCTCGATCTGATCTCGCCTTCGCAGCGCGCCAGCGTGTCCACCGCGCCGGGCATCCTCGGGCTGGCGATGGATTTGGTTGGGTTTGATGCGGAGTACCGCAAGATCGCCCAGCATCTGCTCGGGCGCATCATCGTCGCGGAAGATTTGGACGCCGCGCTCGCGCTGGCCAAGGCGGACACCGCGCGTGGCTGGAAGAGCATTGTCACCCTGGAAGGCGAGGTCGTCACGCCCGCGCGCTCGATTACCGGTGGCTCGCAAGGCCGGGGCAGCGGCCTGCTGAAACGGAAGCGCGAACTGCAGGAATTGACCGGGCATGTGGCCACGCTGGAAACGCAGGTGTCCAGCTGGCAGCGCAAAGCGCAGGAGGCCGCCGCCGAGTTGCAGCGCCTCGACGCGGAGCTCACCTCACTGGCAAAAGCGAGCGAGAGCGCGGCCACCGCCATTGCCGAGGCCGAGCGCACCGCCGCCACCGTGCAGCGCGACGTGAGCGCGCAACAAGAGCGCGCCGTCACCCTGGAAAAAGAAGCGGCCTGGATTGCCGGAGAAGTGGAGACCGCACGCGCGGAAGAGGCGAAACTGCTGGCACGCCTGCAGACCCTGGAGGACGAACAAGCGGAGGCGGAAGCGGGTATTGCCGAGGCGGAAGGCGCATTAGCCGGCGGACAGCGCGAGCGCGATGCGGTGACCGAACGCTATGCGAAACTGCGCATGCAAACGACCGAAACGCGCGGCGAGGTGCAACGGCACGAGGCGACGGCGCGCCGTGCCCTGGAGCTGCGCGATTCGCTGCACGCTCGTCTCACGGCCAATGCGCAGGCCGTGGAGACGTTAGCCACCCGCATCGACGCTGTCGCCGCGCAGCAGCAGGCCGCCGTGGCGGAACTCGTGCGGATGCGTGACGCCTACGGGCGCAGTAGCGGGGAGCTCGATGCCGCCAAGGGGCAGCGCGCGGCCATGCTGGAGACGATTGCCGCGAATCTGGAAGCGCAAAAGGCCGCACGCCTGGCGAGCGAAGAGTGCCAGGGACGGCTGCACCGCGCTGATC
The DNA here is from genome assembly GCA_036504255.1 of Armatimonadota bacterium. Classification (GTDB taxonomy): domain Bacteria; phylum Armatimonadota; class Hebobacteria; order CAIYQO01; family CAIYQO01; genus DASXVL01. The sequence goes on from DASXVL010000444.1 coordinate 3,937, forward strand.
TGCGCAGCACGCAGGTGGAGACGGAACTCACCTTCCTGGAGACGCAGTTCTTCGAAGATTATCGTCTGACACCAGCACAGGCGGTGGGTCGCGTCGCGCCGGTGGAGAACCGGGGCGTGGCGGTCGCGCGCTTGCGCGAGCTGCAGGCGCTGCTTGATGACATGGGCACGGTGAACCTGGGGGCGATTGAAGAATTCGAGCGCGTGCGCGAACGCTTGACCTTCCTCACCGCACAACGGCATGACCTGGAAGAGGCGCGTGAGTCGCTGAGCAAAGTGATCAGCGAAATCGACACGACCTGTACCGAGAAGTTTTTACAGGCCTTCGCGGCCATCAGTCGTGAATTCCAGGACCTGTTCGTGCGCCTGTTCGGCGGCGGCAAGACGGAACTGACGCTGGTCGAGCCGGAGAACGTGCTGGAAAGCGGCATCGATATTCACGTGGTGATTCCCGGCAAACGCAATCAGAATTTGGTGCAGCTCTCCGGTGGTGAACGCGCGCTCACCGCGTTGGCGCTCCTCTTCGCCATGTTGCGCGTGAAGCCGAGTCCGTTCGTCGTGCTCGATGAGATCGACGCGCCGCTCGATGAAGCCAACGTCGGCCGCTACACCGATGTATTGCGTGACTTCAGCCAGGATACGCAATTCCTCACCGTGACGCATAACAAGGGCACCATGGAAGCGTCCGACGTGCTCTATGGGGTGACCATGGAAAAGGCAGGGGTGTCCAAAATCGTCAGCGTACGCCTCTCCGAAGCCCAGCATCGTGACCGGCAACTGACGCTGGCGGATGTGGCTGGGCAGAATGGCCCGTTTGTGAACGAGACCCGGCGCTAACCCGAGCAAGAATGTCGTTTTCCCCTCGCGCATTTACCGGTTGAACGCTATAATGAATCTCTTACGCTGAGACAAGGATTAATCGCCCTGCGGTGTCCATGGATGAGCCTCCGCTGCAGGCAGAACGCTCCGAACCATTACACATTGGGGGGACAATCTCTATGTCACGTTTCTCGAAGCAACTGACCTGGTTGCTCATGTTGGTCTTCGCGCTGACGGCACTCGCCGTGCAGGCCGAACCCGTGCTCAAAGCGGGGGACCGCGTGGTGATCTACGGCGACAGTATCACGCAGCAGTGCATGTATTCCCGCTACGTGCAGCAATACATCACCTGCCGCTACCCCGACTTGAAAGTCTCTTTCTATAATGCCGGCTGGGGCGGCGATACAGCGGGCGGCGCGCTGAACCGTTTGGATCGCGATGTGCTTTCACTCAATCCGACGGTAGTGACCATGTTCTTTGGCATGAACGACGGCGGTTACATAGCGTTGAATCCAAATATTCTCGCCGGCTACCGCAAGAATATGGAAAGTTTGATCCTGGCATTGCAGGCGAAAAACGTGCGCCCGGTGGTCTATACACCTGGGTGTGTCGATCCTGACCGTAACCCGAAACTGAAAGATGCGCAGTACAACAAGACCTTGGAAGCATTGGGACAGGCTGATCTCGAATTAGCCAAGCAGTACAACTGTCCATCTATGGATGTGCATCATCCCATGCTCGACTTCCAGAACGCCCAGAAAGCGGCGAATCCCGCCTACACCATGATCGGCGACGCCGTTCATCCCAATGCCGATGGTCATCTGGTGATGACCTTCCAGATGCTGAAAGGCCTGGGCGCCGAGCCCATGCCGGCGCTCGGGACATTCGACGCCGCCACCGGCAAGGCCGATGGCCTGCGCGTGGTGAGCCCGGACCCGGCGAAGATCGTCTTGGAGACCCTGGCTTCGCTGCCGGTACCGTTTTGGTTCGATGCGTCGAACTATTCCGCGATGAAGGCCTCCGGTTTCCTGGAGATGGCCGGACAGAAACTGACCGTGAAGGGTCTGACGGCCGAAGCGTATGACGTGGTCATCGATGGCGTGCCCGCTGGACGGTATGTTGTGGAAGATCTAGCGGCCGGTGTGCCTATCGCCGGGACATACTCCCTACGCGCGAAGCTGATCCATGACGCAATTCAGCGCAAAGAGAGCCTCTATTTTAGCGCGTGGCGGGACATGCAATTCGGCTTCGCAACCCTGCCGGATATCAAGAAGACTGTCGATAACTTGATTCTGGCGAATGATAGCCTGCAGGCGAGTATCATCGCAGGGGCAACGCCCGCGAAGGCGACCATCACCTTGACCCCCGCTCCCGGTGGCGTAAATCTCGCGCTGGGGAAAACCTACGTTAGCAGTGATCCGAATACGCACGGCTGGGGCGCGGTCGGTCTGACTGATGGATCATATGTCGTTGACGCGCAACGTGCCTATGCATCGAATGAAACCCCGAAATTCCCCAAGACCGTGACGATCGATCTGACGAAATCATCACGCATCGCCACCGTACTTGTCGCCCTGCCGAACATTGGGTCGACGAAAACAGTCATCGTCTCTGTCAGTGCCGATGGGACGAACTTCACCGATGTGGGCACGCACGAGTTCAAGTTGCGCACGGAAGAGAAGTACAGCTATACCTTCCCCGCCGTTGATGCGCGTTACGTGCGTTTGACCTACCCTGATCACTACGCCGAAACGGTCAGCTACGACCCGAATTTCGTCTTTACCAGTGAGGTCGAGGTGTACGCGCCGTCCAAAAACGCCAAATAAGCGGACGTAAAATTGGTCCACAACACGCATGGCCGGCCCGGGGAAATTTCCCGGGACGGCCATGCGGTTATACACTATCGCACGCCGTGTGCTTGCAGGTAGGGTACATAGCGGCGATCAACCCCATGAATGTGCTGTACCAGTCAATTATTGAGTAAGAGCATCACCTCTCGCCTTAATGCCGTGTTGACCTGGCGGAAACGGGTATCGCGGTCGTGCACATGCTGGACGAACCAGACATGCAACTCCTTGTGCGTCGTGAGTTCGGGATACCGGTAGTGCGCCAGCAAGGCTTCTTCGTGGGTAAAATGGATGTGGATATAGGCGAGTAATTCCCGCAGCACCTGGCCCATGATCTGGCGATCCGTACCATGCGCCATGGCATCATGCAGTTCCGCAATGGGCGCAAAGAGCTGCCGGTGCTGCTCGTCGATGTCTTCGATATCGAGCCGGTATAATTGATTCCGCGCAAAGGCATTCTCCATGGAGCGTTCCTCAACGGCATTGAATCGTAAGTGTCTTTTCCGTTCCTGCCAGGCACTCTTCCTGCGGCCTGTGCCATGCGGTTGCCGGTTTTTGCCGTGAGGGTTTTCCCGTATTGCCGGCTTGCCGGTCCCGCACCAGGCCTAGCCGGAACCAAAAAGTTACCATTCCACTCTGCGCAACGCTCGTCTGACTGGTAAGTCATGTATACAGCACAGGGAATACTTGCACCCGAGGAGGACTGAACGGTGAATTGATGTGGAGGTTTTTTATCGGTGGCTCCGGACTCCAACCTCTTGCCAGATGTTGCCTTATTGGGTAGTATTAGGCACTTTTTATAGAGGTGGTAGCGTGATGAACCTCGACATTCAACCGTCGCCGCTTACTGACCCCATGGCCCTGGTAGCACAGGCCGATTCCATTCGCGGCATGGGGCAGGAAGCCAGCGGCTCCTCAACTGTCGTCGAGGACGCACTCCGGCAAGCACATCGCCGTCTCGCCGTGGATTTGGATACGATCGCGGCGAACAACGCCGCCAAGCAGCCGACCGATTATACCGCGCTCTTCGGCGCATTGTTCCCCGAGAAGGTCGCGGCGGCGCTGCTGCTCGCGAAGTACACCGTGCTGGATCTCGCGCACGCATCACGCGATGTCGCGGATATCGACGCCGCCCATCGTACCTTGGCCATGCTCGCCGAAATGCTCTTTCGTACCGAGGCGGCTGATGCGCTCATCTGCCTCTTCATGTTCGCGCAAGAGCAAGTGGCATTACCCTGTCTCAACCCCCGCGTCTGGCAAAATGTCGCTTCACACTGCCTGATGCTGCTCGCCCTGTTGGAGTCGCAGCGTCCCCGCGTGGTGGCGTTTTTCGCCCAGTCCCCTGCCGCGCGCGAGCAACTGCAACAGGCCATCTCCTTCACGCGGCCGGAGGTGATCGGACAGTTGCTCAAGGAGAGCCACGAGGCATCCCCAGGGGAGGAGACCGCGCCTCCACCGTACATGAAGATCTTCGATCGTTTGGAGCCGGGTATGCCGCCGGCCAGCGCGCTGGGAATCGCGGCCTTAATCTACGCGCAAGCAGGCATTGCACTGGCCATGCAAACGACCGACCTGCCCGGATTAGCATGTTGGTTCCAGGCCGGCTCGCCGTTAGCCGCCTACGATGTACTGCGCCAGACCAAGACGCGGTTCACCGCGCGCGACTATCGACATTTTCTGGGGTTTCTGCTCGAACAGGAGGCGCTGGCGCCAGAGCGTCTGGCGGCCGTGGTCATGGAATTGGGCGCGTTGAATCGCACCGAGCGTGCCGAGGGCGGCGTGGGAGAGATTAACCACATGCTCTTTGAAATGGCCATGCAGGCAAACAAAGAACGCATCGGCGTGTCACGGCTGGCCGTACGCGAACTCCGCCAGGTGAACAACCAGGACGCATTATTAGTGATTGCCGAACAAGCGCCCTTGCTGGGAGTGGCAGAGGAAGCCGTGACGGCGATGAAGGAACTGCGTCGTCTGCTGCGCGTCAAACCCCTGGTGACCGTGCGCCCCGAACTCTATCCTGCCTACAAGATGGCCGAGCGTGAGCTGCAAGAAATTGAACGCATGATGGAGGCGGTTTGGGTGTGTGACAACCCGGCGATGGTGGAAATGTATGTAAAGCGCCTGACCGAATTGCAGGCCTTCGGCGAGTTGGAGAAGATTGCCAAGCTGGCACAGAAGAAGGATGCGCTGACGCGATAGGTTGCACGACGTTGCTTCGGTGATACGATCTCCAGGCAAGCATGCGTTGATATCAGCCATCGGGCATAGCACCGTTTGGAAGTCATGCACCTTGGTGGCTGGTTGCGCGCTGGTCGCAGACCAGACGATGGTTTTTTGGTATTACCCTATGTGTTATCTCCAGCCCCGATAGGAGCTCGCAGCCACTAGCCACCAGTGAAGCGCAGCGGAACTGGCGGACAACATGGGCGGACATGGTCCACGGGTTGCGCGTTGCTTCACCCGTGGCTAGTTGTTACTGACTAATAGAACAGATATTTTAACAAATTAGTGATAACAGACCCACCAAAGAGCAGGGTATCAACCTGTGTCCTGAAACGTGTATTAATGACCTGAAGCGCGATCAATACAGACCCTTGCATAACAGTATGACTGCGAAGTCAGTAACAGAGAAACACCAGTAGCCGATATTGATTCCATCCATGCTCATAACCTCCACGCCAATCCAATCCACGTAGATTACGGAGATGCTCCTGCTAAAATGAGGGGGGATGATTGAGGACGGAGCCTAATCGTCGGGAGTACTTATCGGGCTCCGTCCTCTATTATTCTTTACGCCGGGGTAATCACCCGCACCCCGTACCCTGCCAACTCCAGCACGCCAGCCACGTCATCCTGCGTGAGCAGGTCGGTGTAGGACACCTCGGTAGGGAGCGTGACGTGCTGTGGCTTGCTGGTAAAATTCATCACAAAGATAAAATCGTGGTCGCCGTCGCTGCGCCGATGGGCGGTGACGCCGGCGGGTAGCTCGGTTTCCAAGGAGCGGGCCAGGGATAATTGTTGCACTAGTGCGCCGTAAAAATCTTGTAGGAAATCGTTATCGGTGCGCGTGGCGAGATAGTAGGCCTGGCCCTGGCCGAACGGGTGCACGGTGACGGCGGGTCGCCCGGCGTAGAAGTCGCCCGTGTAGCTGGCGAGGGTCTGCGCGCCCTCGGTATGGATGAGGTCGCAGAAGATGCGCGCGGGGTACTCGCCGGAAAGACCGAGCGGGTTCTCTGCGGCAAAGCGCACGCCGTTCGCTTCCTCCACGCCGATGGCATCGATCTCTTCCGACCAAAGGCCGAGTACCTGGCGTAGCGGGCCGGGAAAGCCGCCGAGGAAGCACAGGTCGTGCTCATCCACCCAGCCGGAGAGATAGGTGGCCACGAACGTTCCGCCCGCCTGCACGAAGGCGTCGATGCGCTCGGCGACGCCTGGGCGTACCATGTAGAGCATGGGCGCGATGAGCAGCTTATAGTTGGCGAAGTCCTGCTCCATATCGATGACGTCGAAGGGGATGCCGCGCTGCCAGAACGGCGCGGCGTGCGCCATGCAGGTGCCCTCGTAGCGCTTCTCGCCGTCGTTACGTGGGCCTTGCGCGTCCTCCAGCGCCCAGCGGTTTTCCCAGTCAAAGATGATTGCGACCTCGGCGGGCACCCCTGCGCCGACCACCGGGTCGAGCTGCTGCAGCGCCTTGCCGAGCTCCGCGACGTCGTGAAAGACGCGCGTGTGCTCATGGCCGACGTGGTCCACCACCGCGCCGTGCAGCTTCTCCGACGAGCCGCGACTCTTACGCCACTGGAAGTACTGCACCGTGTCTGACCCGTGCGCCACCGCCTGCAGCGAGGAGAGCATATGCATGCCCGGGCGCTTCAGCTTGGCATACGCCTGCCAATTCGTCATGCTCGGCGTCGATTCCATGAGCATGAAGGGCTGCCCACCGCGCAGGCTGCGGTTCAGGTTGTGCAAAAAGGCCATAAAGAGGCCCAACTGCGCATCCTCGCGTTCCGGCCACAGGCGATGCACGCCATCGCGGATATGCTCGCTGTCGGTGTGCCACTGCGGATAGCCGTCCCAGGAAATGACATCGACATGGGGCGCGAACTTCCAGTAATTCAGGCCGGGATAGGTGCCCATCATATTGGTCGTCACCGGCACGCCGGGCGTCAGGCGGCGCAACGGCTCGGCTTCATGGCGCATAAAATCCACCGTGCGGTCGGTGGCGAAACGCTTCCAGTCGAGGTTGAGGCCGTGCAGATACCCCTCGCCATGCGGGGCCGGGGATTCGATCTGCGACCAACTGGTATACGTGTGACTCCAAAAGCTGGTGTTCCACGCCGCATTCACCTGCTCCAGATCGTGCGCGTAGCGCTCCTGCAGCCAGTCGCGGAAGGCCTGCTGGCAGAGCGGGCAATGACAGTCGCCGCCGTATTCGTTGGAAATATGCCAGACGAGCAGCGCGGGGTGATCTTTGTAGCGCTCCGCTAGCAGCGTGTTGATGATACTTACCTTCTCGCGGTACACCGGGGAAGTGAAGCAGTGGTTGTGCCGCCGCCCGTGCAGGTTGCGCACGCGGTTCGCCTCCATGCGGAGCACCTCAGGATACTTCTCCGACATCCACGCCGGACGCGCCCCGCTCGGGGTGGCCAACACGGCGTAGATGTCGTGCGCCGCCAGGTCGTCCATCACCCTGTCGAGCCAGTCGAAGGTAAAGACCCCTTCTTCCGGTTCAAGCGCGGTCCAGGCAAAGATGCCGATGCTCATCGCATTGCAGCCCGCCAGCCCCATCATACGCACGTCCTCGCGCAAAATCTCCGGCATGTGCAGCCACTGGTCAGGGTTATAATCCCCGCCATGCAGCATGTGCGGGTATTTGGGATTGATCGGCGGATATTTCATCAGAAAAACCTTTCACTATAAGTTAGCGTATGGTGTATAGCGTTTAGCCGGTTGTCACGTTGTTCCTGATCTGATACCACTTGCGTCAGGAACGGCCCTCACCCCTCGACCAGGCTCGGGCTTCCCAACCCCTGACGCAGTGAGGCGTGCGCAATACAAGTGGGGGCAGCGTATCGGACGTAGCACGGTTTGGAAGCCGATGCAGGGCCGAAGGCCCGGAGTCGCGCACCGGGATCGCTGAAGGCATCTCCGGGGATGCGCCATCGGCGGGCTGAGCGCAACTGCGGTCGGCTTCCAAACGGTGCTGTATCTCCACCGCTTTTGCAGTTTCCTACCAATGGCCCCTATGCAGCATCTACTCGCGAAACGCGTGAGACGGCTCGTCTATTCAGCGACTTCCACCGGCCCACGTTGGGCAGCGGAGAGGAAGCTGGCGTGCAGGTAGGCCTGGATCTTCACGCCGTTGGCAAAGTCACTCGCATCGGGCTTGCCGGTCTTGATGGCGCGTACGAAGCGCACGAAGTTGGTGGGCGTGGGTGGGCATTCCACCGTCTTCCAGATGAATTTGGCGATATTCTTTTTCCCGGCGCATATGCGGTATTCCGAGTACGAGCGGTCAAGATCGATCTCGATCGCTCCGGCGTCGCCGTAGACGCGCACGCGCAGGCTGTTCGCTTGTCCGGTCGCCCAGCGCGAGGAATGCACGGTGCCCAGCGCGCCATTGGCGAACGTCACGGTGGAGACAAAACTGTCATTCGCGTCGAGGGTATACTCACCCAGCTTATTGCCGGGAACGCCTTTATCGAACGTCTTGAGATGGCAATCGATCTCGGCGATGTCACCGCAAAGCAGTGTGGTCATGTCGTAAATGTGGCAGCCGATGTCGCCCAGGTCGCCTGCGCTGCCATGCTGGGTGGAGAGGCGCCAGGTCAGGCCAGGCTTCGTGCGCCAGTCGCCCCAGGCGGTGTTGGCGAGCCAGCTCTGCAGATAGCTGGCTTCCACATGCATGATGCGCCCGATCTTGCCCGCGCGCACCACCTGCGCCGCTTTCTGCAACGCACAAGAGTTGCGGTAGGAGAAATTGACCATATTGATGACACCGGCGTGCTGTGCGGCGGTGGCCATGCTGCGCGCATCGTCCAGCGTGGTGGCCAACGGTTTCTCGCACAGGATGGCCATATTGCGTGCGATCACCGCGAGCGAGATCTCCGCGTGCTGCGCGTCGGGCGTCACATTGCTCACACCGTCCAGGCGCTCGCCGTCGAGCATCTCCAGATAATTCGTATACACGGCGGGAATCTGAAAGCGCCGGGCAAACTCCTCTGCGCGTTCACGCGAAATGTCGCAACAGGCGGTTAACTTTACGCCCTTGATCTGCTGAAACGCGCCGGCATGGGCAGCGGCCATGCCCCCGGTACCGATAATGCCCAGACGAACCATCGACAGTCCTCCCACGGCGAATTGCCGTCATCAAGTGATTTCCCCGCCCGGCGGCAACTTCCTTTTCAGTGCGTCACTAACTCAGATGCTCATGCCATGGCGGCGGTGTACTGAGCGTAATCAGGGCGATGGCGATACCACACCCCTGCCAGAGCACCAGCGACGAAAGAGCGCCAACGGCGGCAGGATGCAGGCGCGCCAGGATGAGCACGGAGGCGACCAGCGCATGTGCGATCATCGGCGCGACCACTGAGCCCGACTTGCGGAAGGACTGCGCGTAGCCAAGGCTGCTCACGAAAACGAACGCCACCCATTGTTCCATGGGCAAGCAGCACATGGAGACGATAGCGGAGAGGATGAACGCCCAGACCGGGTGCCAATTCCGCAGCAAACTGCCCAACACCACGCCACGCAAGGCGATTTCTTCGACGAGCGGGGCGAGTGCCACCAGCAGCAGCCAATCCTGCTGTGTGGGAATGATAGGGATCGGCAAATAGTTGCCGGTGCGGATGAGCAGACGTAACCAGGCGACCCCGCCGAGGCCAAGTAACGCGCCCCACCCCAGGCCGTGCATAATGACGCGGAATCCTCCAACACGCCAGCCCGCCTGCGCCGCGGTGAGGCGCACGCGCCAGGCATACAACAGCGCGACACACAGCAGAGCCGAGAGCCAGATTACGGTACTGGTAATAGGGACGGGAATAGGCGACA
>DASXVL010000445.1:0-3023 GCA_036504255.1 Armatimonadota bacterium
CATCATCGTCAGGATACTCGATGTCCATGCGATACCACTGTCCGAGGTCAGGCGTTTTTACGGTATAGGCAAACCAACTGGCCTGGCGGGACTGCACCGTGTACACTCCGTTCGCCCCCGATTCAAGGTAGCGCCCGGCTGTGCTTTGAGCGAGACGCGGTTCACCATTGCCGAAAAAATCGGGGCGTTGTTGCGTGCAGTCGATGGTCTGCACGAGATCCCACGCGGCTTCAGTTGTCGGCATTACGGGGTGTTGCCGCGTCTCAAACGCATACACCTGGAAGGGCCGCATGGCCTCTGCGCCGTTCGCCAACACGTGGATCGTGGCGGCGCCTTCGCTCTCCAGTGCTACGGCGACGCTGCCTTTTCCCCAGTTTGTGCCGGCCGGAATGGCGATCGACTTCACCACACGCGTCTTTCCCGGCGGCGCTTCCAGCACGACATCGACGGTATAGGCCTGTTGCGGCAGGGCTTCCGCGCGGAGGTCGAGCGTAACGGTTTCCCCACGCCGGTAATACCCCGACGTGTTGCGCGGCGCGACGATGATGCGCGCCGCCGGCTCGCTCGCGCGGCGCAGGGTAATCTGGTTGAACCAGGCGAGTCCGGGAAACCAATCGCGAAAAACGCGCAGCGTATTCGCGCCGGCACGGAGTTCCACGTTGACGATCTTCGCCAACGCACCCTGTTTGCCAAGTTCCGCACGGTCTGCGCGTGTTTCGGCGACGACCACGCCATTCACCAGATAACGCTGTTCCCAGGTGGAGCCGTTTGAGGCGATCCACAATTCATACGCGCCGGCTTCCGGGGCGGTCACGGTGTATTCCACCCATCCGTTGCCGTAGACATGTTGCCCCTTTTTTACGGTGGCGACCTCCGTCTCCGGCAGCGAGGTTTTGACAAAACTCATCACCTCCACCGGAATCCGGATTTCCTGGCCTTGCGCGCGGATGATCGTCGTCAAGCAACAGAAGAGAGAGATAGCGCACAGTGCTTGCACACCGAGACGTGAATTTAGACCACTCATCATGGTTCGACTCCCTTACCAAAAACGATGCCCGATGCGTCGATATCCATCGCATACGACGCAGCAATATGGATGGTGTCTTGTCATGCCTGTCACCGTTTTGCGCACACTACGCCACAGACGGCATAACAGATTTGGTTACGTGGAAGCTTGCGTGGAATGGTAATAATTGCGATAATACGTATACGCGGCAACTGGCGGTAAAAACAGCAAAGCGAACCGTGTCACCATTATTGAGCGCGACCTCTCGTACGTCAAGGGGATTGGGCATGCTGGACTTCATGAAACAAGTGTCAACGCCATGACGACCGTACGCAAACTCGCACGTTTAGCGCAGGTCTCACCCTCCACCGTATCGCGCGTGCTCAGGGAGCATCCCCACGTACGCCCGGAAATACGGGCACGGGTGTTGGAACTCGCTGCCCTCCACCACTATCACCCGAATCGCCCCATGCAGCACCTCATGCCGGGGAAAGGGCAAATCATTGGCTGCCTCGTCCCGAGTGTAAGTGCGCTGTTCTACAACCACGCCCTCGACGGCATCGTCGCTACCGCGTATGAAGAACTCTATCATGTGGTTATTATGCAAACGCATCTCGACGCGGCGATGACCCACAATGCGCTGCATGCGCTGATTGAGCAAGGCGTCGCCGGTGTCCTCATCATCACCGCCCATGAACAACCGTTGCGGGGTGAAGCCTTGATGGAGTTGTGGAGCCACGATATTCATACGGTGCTGCTGGATAACTGTTCGACGGAGTTCCCCCTCGATACCGTGCTCACAGACGAAGATGCCGTCGCCATGACGGCAATTCGCTATTTGACGGGTCTCGGTCACCGGCATCTGGCGATGGTCGAGCGCTACACACACCTCCACGCTACGCCCCACCACCGTAGTCGCGCGCAGCTGTTCAAACAAGCCATGGCAACCACTGGAACCGTGGAATCGCTCCTTGAATGTGAGTTGCGCGATGATGCAGGGCACGATAATACCCGCGCTATCTGGGAGCGCATTCTGCACGCGACGCCACGTCCTACGGCCATCTGGACCACCGTTGACCAACTCGCCTGGCGTCTCCTCAGGTATGCCCACGAGTATGGCGTACGTATCCCACAGGATATCAGCTTGCTGGGCTGTGGCAATCTCGAAGCTTCGGAATGGATCACCCCGGCCCTGAGCACCATCGAGCAGCATCCGGAACAGATCGGGAGAGCTGCGGTGTCGTTACTGCTACGGCGCATCCAGAGTGGTGAACATCCTGGCGCCGTGCCGCCGGAATCGATCATGATGCCGGTGACAATACTCGAAAGGGAATCCTGCGCGCCACTCCCGAGCTAGCAGCGACTTTTTCCGCAAGCTGCTCGCGTCCCCCACAGTTGCGCTCGCCCGTACCACAAGATGTCCACTTAATTCCTCACGCACTACCTCTCGCATAGACTGCGGGGTCCCTTGCCGTCGAAGAGAAGGCGATGAGACTTGTTTCATGGGCAATGGCTGACAGTTCAGATTGACAGATAACCCCTTGATGTTTGTAATGATAGTGCAATACAACTTATTTGCTACCTAGCAGCCTATACGTAACACCGCCGTTTCCATCTCACCACTGCCTCACCACCGCACGGACGCACCAGTCGTCGTTCATCGTATCCTGCGCTTTATCTTAAATTTTGCGAGAAAGGACACACTCATGAGACACCTGGCACAGACCCTCCTGATTTGCGGGCTATTGCTCATGCTCTGCACCGCCATCGGGAACGCGTTCACGCTCACGCGTGCCCTGCGCACCTGGGACCGACATGATGTCTTTAATGACTCCACGACGAGTCCCGACCTTACCGGATGGGCGGAGTTCGACGTCACCGTTCCCACCGATGGCTGGTATGAATTGTTCTATCAGGGATATGCGGATGCCGGTTGGGAACGCTCGATCTGGCTGGATGGCCAATTCCAGCATTTCGGCCGTTCGCTGAGCGGTGACGAAGAAACGCCGGGTTCCTG
>DASXVL010000446.1:0-5880 GCA_036504255.1 Armatimonadota bacterium
CAGCCGCACGACAGTACCTCCCGGAAATGCTCTCGCGGCACGCCAAGCGAGACTCCGGTCTACTGCCTTGCATCAGTTCATAAGCGAACACGCGGTTTTGTCATGGCGTTACCAGCAGAAGGTTGTAAATATTCGGGGAGAGTGCATTGGTGTCATCCGGTCGGTCGTAGCACGGTTTAGCCGGGACCACTGGAGGCATCTCCGGCGATGCGCCATCGGCAGGCTGAGCGCGACCGCGGTCGGCTTCCAAACGGTGCTGGAACTCCGCTGCCGCTACAGAGGATTCACAGTTTTCTCCCCTAGCGCCCACCGGAGATTCTGTCCCATCGCTTGCCTTGTGACGAAAAGCACAATCTGCTATACTTTCGAATGGTTTAAACAGGTCTGGTCCTCAATACGAGGGCTCATGTCATAAAAGGAGACAAACCGTGATCATCGAACAGATTATGGCCCGCGAGATCCTCGACTCGCGCGGCAATCCCACCGTGGAAGTTGATGTCATTCTGGAAGACGGTACCCTTGGGCGTGCCGCAGTGCCCTCCGGCGCTTCCACCGGCGCCTATGAGGCGGTTGAGATGCGCGACGGCGACACCTCCCGCTACCTGGGCCGCGGCGTACTGAACGCCGTGACCAACGTCAATGAAGTCCTCGCCCAGGAAATCGAAGGGATGGATGCCTCCGAACAGATCGAAATCGACAACCTGATGATCGAACTGGACGGCACCCCGAACAAAGCCAAGCTGGGCGCGAACGCCATCCTCGGCGTCTCCATGGCCGTGGCGAAAGCCGCCGCCGATTCCGAAGGCACCCCCCTCTACAAATACATCGGCGGCGCGTACGCGCACACCCTGCCGGTGCCGATGATGAACATCATCAACGGCGGCAAGCACGCTGACAACAGCGTAGACCTGCAGGAATTCATGGTCATGCCGGTGGGCGCGGAGAGCTTCTCCGAATGCCTGCGCTGGGGCACGGAGATCTTCCATGCGCTGAAGTCCGTCCTCAAGGGCAAAGGCTACAGCACCGCCGTCGGCGACGAAGGCGGCTATGCCCCGAACCTGAAGAGCAACCAGGAAGCCCTCGACGTCATCATGGAAGCCATCAACAAGGCCGGCCTCACCCCGGGCGATGATGTCAAGATTGCCATGGACCCCGCCACCACCGAGCTCTACGACGAAGCGAAGAAAGCCGGGAAAGAGGGCCAGTACTACTTCTGGAAGTCCAACATGTTCAAGACCCGCGAAGAGATGGTCGCCTTCTGGGCTGACCTCGCGGCGAACTACCCGATCATCTCCATCGAAGACGGCATGTCCGAAGATGACTTCGAAGGCTGGAAACTGCTCACCGACGCCCTGGGCAAAAAGGTGCAGCTCGTCGGCGACGATCTCTTCGTCACCAATGTCGAGCGCCTGTCCAAGGGCATCGAGATGGGCCTCGCCAACTCCATCCTCATCAAGGTCAACCAGATCGGCACGCTTACCGAAACGCTGGCCTCCATCGAAATGGCCAAGCGCGCCGGCTTCACCGCCATCGTGTCCCACCGCTCCGGTGAGACCGAAGACGTCACCATCGCCGACCTGGTAGTCGCCACCAACGCCGGACAGATCAAGACCGGCGCACCCAGCCGCACCGACCGCGTGGCCAAGTACAACCAGCTCCTCCGCATCGAGGAAATGCTGGGCAGCACCGCGGAATTTGCCGGCAACCGCGCCTTCTACAACTTGAAATAGCACGACAACGGCCCCTCTCCCACCAGAGAGGGGCCGAAGATATTACCGTAAGAATAGTGACGGACGAGGCGAGCTTGCCTCGTCCGTCGCTATTGGTCTACTGCACCGTATACGGCAGCGTTGACACGACGTCGTACGCGCGCGTACTCCCCTTGACACGCGCATAGACGACGAGCGTATAGCTACCCGCCGTGCTGGGTTGCCAGGCGCAGGTCGCGCCACCGTAGCCGCTCAAACTCGTGAGCAACCATGTGGTTTTTACGAGGAATTTGTACTCCACATTCGTGCCGCCGCTCGGGATGGCCGTCAAGGTAATGAGCGTGCCACGACGGCTTGGCGAAAATGGATTCGCACTCAGGCGCACCCCCGTCAATGGCACGACGACCACTGGCGCGGTGATGGTATACGGCAGGTCGCGGTAGACGAATGCCGTACTCCCCACCATGCGCGCGATGACGCGCACGGTGTAAGCGCCCGCCACCGTCGGCGTCCAATCCACGTACGCGGTCGTGCTGAACGCGCGCAAGGTCGCCCACGCGCCTCCCAGGTAACGTTGGAATTGGTATTCGACATTCGTGCTCCCGATCGGCGTCGCCGTCAGGCGAATGGTCGTCGCGACCGTGCGCGGTGAGGCGATACTCGTTGTCAGGTTCACGCCCGTCAACGTCGTGGGCGGCGGGATCGTCGTGCTCCCGGCGCGCGTGAACGCTTTCAGGCAGACGTTAGTATTGGCGTAACTCTGCGTCACATCCGTCCACGACGTGCCGTTGGCGCTCATGTAACTCTGCCCGGCGAGCGCCGTCGCCCGATCCGAATAGCCGCTGATCGGTCGTTCAATGGGGATGGGATAGTTGTACCCGGGCGTCGTCAAGGTGACCACCACCGAAAAGCGCTGTCCGGCCGCCAGGGCCACCGGGGTCATCAACTTCACGGTATGGTACCCCGGCGTATCGAACAGCCCGGTTTGTTGCGCCACCGGCGATCCCGCGGCGAGCGGGCCGTTCGTGGGGTTCACGTAGACGGAGAGTTGATAACTGCTGCCCGGACTGGCCACATACCAACTGGCGGCGGCCAGGCTCTCGCTCCCCACCGCGGTGAAGACATTGGCAAAACGGGCGGTCGGCGAGCCGTACCCCGAATTACTGCACAGCCCCAGTGGGTCGTATTGGTAAACCCGCGCATAGTTCGTCGCCGGCTCCACGCCATAAAACAGCGCGTTATAATGGCCCACCACACTGTCGTAATAGGAGATATAAAAATACCCGCCGTTGCCCCAACTCGTCCCCCAACTGTTCCTGACCAGGAACGCACCGTCACCGGGTGGCGTGGCGGCGAAATTCGTGCGGCTATAATTA
Source organism: Armatimonadota bacterium (assembly GCA_036504255.1). Lineage (GTDB taxonomy): Bacteria > Armatimonadota > Hebobacteria > CAIYQO01 > CAIYQO01 > DASXVL01. The sequence goes on from DASXVL010000446.1 coordinate 3,086, forward strand.
TCATCCCAGCCCACCAACGTCACGGCATGATTCATGCCGAGGCCGCTATAGTAGTAGGCGGCGGTACTGGCTTTATACGCGCTATCGCTCCAAAACATGGAGGTATACAGCGCCCCAGCGCTCATGATCGCCTGTTTGATGCTCGCATTATCCAACGGCCCACTGCGGTCAGGAAGATACGCGACGTCTTGCAGGTGTTTCTGTACCGGCAATCCGCTGGGTGGCGCGGCGGTCGAAGTAGTATAGGGTTCATCCGACTCGTTGATGGGCCCACCCCAACGCGCCAGGTAGGCGGTGGCCATATCCTCGTTGCCCCCATCACTCACGTTGAGAGTGAACCCGCTACTTTTCGCCAGGTCAATCTCGGAAAAGTCCCGCGTCTCGCCCGGCAACAGACAGGATTCCAGCGAACCGTAGGTGGCAAAGGTCCAACAGGTGTTTAACGGATTCTGATTGCGCACCGGCGTCACCCGCCCCTGGGTGCGCAAATCGAACGTGGCCGGCAAAGCCGTCGCCGCCATGCTCATCAACGCCAGGCGTTGCCCGGTCGCGTGGGTGTAGTGCACAGGCGCAGGCCGGAAGCCCAGCGCAGCGCCAAAGCCCGTCACCGAGCGCGCAAAGGCGCTGGAGGAAAAGTTGGCGCTCACCGGCGCCAACTGCGGCGCCTGTGCAAACACACCCAGCGCCAGCAGCAGCGCGGGTAGCAGGAGCAGTAGCCGGAGCGCGCTGCGGCGGCGCACGGTACGGAGAGCGGAACAAGGCATAGTAGGGACCCCCATTTTCTCGCACCGCACCGGCAAAGTGACGTGCGGCAACTCGCTGAAACTACCTCGATGTGGGGGGTCCCTTCCAAAGCATGGGCCATCGAAGCAGCGACAATCCTGAGATAGTGTTCCACATATCGGTGACAAACTAAACCAGCATGAGCCAGGTGATCCTCTTCCAGACCGTACAAAGGGCTTAAGGCTGGGCTCGTGTCAACAGCACTGTCTGGAAGCCGACCGCAGTCGCGCTCAGCCTGCCGACAATACATCCCCGGACCTGCCTCTCGCGGTACGCTGAGCGCGACTGCGGTCGGCTTCCAAACGGTGCTACGCCCGATACGCTGCCCCAAGGCACTTCAGGTCACCATCGAATGTGCGCCCACGGCGACGAAATAATACGCACAGTGCGTTCCTGCGCCCTGAGCGCACCCCCGGCTGCTGACGAACGGGGGGAAATCGGGTACAATAAGACGTCCAAAAGGAGTATTTTGAACGATATGCGCGAACACCTCGTCGAACTGGAACGAACTTTTGAAGCGATCTCCGCGGAGCTCATGCGGCCGGAGGTGGTCAGCGATACCGCGCAACTGCGCAGCCTGTCCAAGCAGTATGCCGATTTGGAGAAGATTGTCGTCAACTTCCGCGCGCTGCAGCAGGCGGAAGCCCAGGTGCAAGAAGCCCGCGAGATGCTGCGTGACGAGTCAGACAAGGACCTGCGCGAGATGGCGGAGACGGAGATCGCCGAGCAGACCGCGCGCAAGGCGCAGCTCGAACGCGACCTCGCCTTCCAACTCATGCCCAAGGATCCCTACGAAGATAAAAATATCATCATGGAAATTCGCGCGGGCGCGGGCGGCGACGAAGCCTCGCTTTTCGCCGGCGATCTCTATCGCATGTACACCCGCTATGCCGATGCGCACGGGTGGCGGGTGGAAGTGCTGAGTTCCAGTGACCAGGGCATCGGCGGCTTCAAGGAAGTCATCTTTTCCATCACCGGCGAAGGCGTCTATGGCGTCTTCAAGTTTGAATCGGGCGTGCATCGCGTACAACGCGTGCCGGTGACAGAGTCCGGCGGGCGCATTCACACCTCCACCGCGACGGTGGCCGTCATGCCCGAAGCGGAAGAGGTCGATGTGCAGATCGATGACCGGGACGTGCGCATGGAAACCTGTCTCTCGCAAGGGGCGGGCGGGCAGAACGTGCAGAAGAATGAGACCGCGGTGCGCCTCATCCACATTCCTTCCGGCATGGTCGTCACCTGTCAGGACGAGCGTAGCCAGAAGCAGAACCGCGAAAAGGCCATGCGTGTCTTACGCTCACGCCTGCTCGAAATCGAGATCGAAAAGCAACGCTCGGCCATCGAGGCGGATCGCCGCTCCCAGGTGGGCAGCGGAGACCGCAGCGAGAAAATCCGCACCTACAACTTCCCGCAAAACCGCATCACCGACCACCGTATCAATGTCAGTTGGCACAATATCCCGGCGATGATGAACGGCGAAATACAGGAAATCTTCGACGCCATGCTCGCCGCCGAACGCAGCGCGAAACTGGGTGAACTGGCCGGCGCCCTCGACTAATGCTCGGGGGGATGAGGCCCTCTAGCCAAACCGTGCCGTTCACACCAGCCCAGCCTGAAGTCCTTAGCACTGTCTGGAACAGGGCCCAAGCCCGGCTATCCCAGGCTGGAAACACCAGCCTGACGTCGGCTCATAAAAACCCACCTGCCATGCCTGCGACAAGCGATTGGGGCTGTCCTCGCGCTTGATGCCTGTCACGCCAGAACGCGCCCGGTAGGATGTACCGTATCCGCGCTGTCTATGGTGCCCGGTGCGGGACTGTCCCCTCTGGAGCGCCTCTCTCACGGCAACAGTCCCCCACCGGCCCTATCCTCGGTGTAGCGCTCGCCCGCTGTGGCGCGCCTGTCTTGCCTGCGGCTCCGTGCTTGCGAGCGCGACGGTGCGTTTCCAACTTGGCACCCGGCTCCCGTACACCGCACGGGTACGATCGCACCCCAGGCGCGCCACGGCGGGC
>DASXVL010000447.1:0-3233 GCA_036504255.1 Armatimonadota bacterium
AATATAGGACAGCCCGGGCAGGCAGAGGATAAATGCCAACAAGCCAATCACCGCGCGTCCCGCCGGATGGGTGACACGTTTGGCCAGCCGCTCCCCGAGAAAGAAGAGTAGCGCGCTGCCGATTATGGCTGGGATGGTGAAGGGGTTCCAGAACATGGGATTATTCTTTATCCGCAGATTACACAGATTATTGCTGCCCTTGTTGCTTCCACCATTGCTCCCACATAGTTAAATCCCATCCAAAATCCACTCGTGATAGGGCAATTAAGGCGGTACCGGCGCGTTCTCGCACCTCAATCCGCTGGTGCTGTAATGCGATAATTAGCAGTGGGATTCCCGCCGGATTATCCAACTCGACCAATATACCAATAGCTTTTTCTTGCAGGGTAAAATCACCCTTTTCGAGAACCTGGGCAAATATCTCAATTGGGTAATCCTTACCTTTCCGCTCCAACGCTCGAGCAGCATATATGCGCTGATACTCATTCTCATCGACGAGCAGATCACGTAATATGGGGATTGCCTGGGGATCATCAATCGATTCAAGTACGTCGACGGCGGCCCGGCGGATGCCGCCATGTTCATAACGCAGCGCGCGAGCAGCCACTTCAATCGTCGGGATATCGGGGGAAGATAATCCAAGGAAATCGATCATCTGCAAACGCTTGGCCTCAATGCGCGTTGGTGATGTACCGCTCCGCAACCGCATGCTCTGATACATTTTCAAATCGAATTCCGCGATGTTATTCACCACTTCGGTTATCGGACTTAATGCCAGGTCGCGCTGGGGATTACCAGAGTGAACTGGTGGCAGTTTATTGGCACTCTGGTTCGACTGCCGGAACTTGTGAGTCTCCTCGAACGCAAAGCGTGGCACCGTTTTGATATCCTCCAGCGCTTTAGCGGCACATTTACGGACCGATGAATCGGGGTCACGACGAAGTGCCGTCAACTGATCGAGCGCGCGCCTTACACGTAATTGTCCCAGTGCACTGGCGGCTGCACCACGGACGATTGCCTCCGTGTCCTCTAACGCTGCTAGCAAAAGCTCAACCGCACGACCTTCTTTCAACCGAGCATACTCTAGTGCCACTAGGGCACGGGAGTAATGATCATCACCCTGGAAGACGGGAAGAAGCTCTTGATACCAAAATCGGGCATTCTGTTGACATATTTCCTTATTTCGTTCGCGTGGATGCATGGCCACCCTCTAATCACATGTATGAATTGCGCCCACCACGTGACAAAGCGAGCAATACGAATAGAGCACTTGGACAAAATCATTCTCGACAAAACCGCGCGGGAGAACCGCATCATCGCCGATGGAGGCCAGGAAGGACATCTCGCGATGACACACAGGACAAGTGAGGCTCGTACATTCCCAATCATGCTGAACGAGATACGGCTCTCCACCGACCTGATGCATGGGCACCGCTAACGCCTGGGCGAGTTCATCCCGCTCGGGATAGTCGATTTCATCGGCGTTAAGCGAACAAATAGCTCGTTGTTCTTCCGTTGTCAAAGGAATCAGACGCGCAGGAGCGCCAGGAAAATGGCGGGGGAAATTATCCTTATTAAAGAAATTATCAAGTCCACCTCGACCATACTTCAATAGTTTGACGCCATCGGCAATAAGCTGATAGAAAAATCCTTCTCCAGCAATGTTACAGGTCCAGCAGTACAACAATGATATTGTGGGGGAGGGGACCCGTGTCAAATTAAGCCTGGGATCGTGCGTATCAAGGATCAGGAATTGAAGTAGGGGTTTAGCGCAATTCGGACAATGGGCACCTCGAATCTGATTCGGACCGCAGAAGTAGTGCCTGTATTCGCCCTTTCCCCCTACGAGGAATTCGACGAAAAATCCCTGTTGAATGATAGCTGGAACCATATTTATGTCCTTACCAATGTCACGATTCGCGGAGTATCTACTCCGCCTTAGGAGCGTCTTCCTGGTGCTGACGCGATTGAAGGAAGGCCTGTTGGGCACTATCAACCTGACGTCTGAGAGATCGGTCGCGAATGAGGCTAATAACCCCGACAATGGATAACAATCCTGGGACACCAATCCGGCCTTGCAGAAGAAAAAAAATCACCAGCACACCGACGAAAACGACTACCGTCCAATAGATGCCTCGGTAGAGGTCCGGCAGCGGATATAGGCTCACTTTTCCACATGCCGGACACGTATACTTGCGAAATCCCAGCAGTGTTTGGCGATAGGGGGTCTCGATCAGCGTGTGGCAATGCAGGCAGAGAATCGGCTCCATCACGACCTCCTGGTCAGTGGATTTCCAGCGTATTGATAGCTTACCCTGGAGATTGAGCGCTGTCAATATTTCGCTGAGAGTGCCGGTTGCGAGCAGGCTGTAATATGCATAGAAGAGGCCGCGTCGGACCGAACAGTGCTGTGGATAGTTGTACGTAGTGAGCCACGTAGCGCAGTTTGCGGAGTGGCGTCTCAAGCTTATCTTCTCGATAAGCTCCACGGCACTCCATACACGACATTGCGTGCCTTACTACATACAACTCACTTCCACGCTGCTTTATTCGACGCGGCCGTGTGCATGCCCGTAATGATGGCTCGGGGACCGGCGGGACGCCGGCGCTCCCAGGAATCTACCGATCGTCTTTGAGTTTGCGGTTTATCGGGTACAAGGTCGTCATGCATAATGGAAAACCGACGGCGGATGAGATACAGCAGGCGGCAGGCAGGACCATCCCCGATATCATTGCTCCCGGCCTGCGAGTGCTCTTTTGCGGGATCAATCCGGGGTTGTACTCGGCGGCGGTGCAGCACCACTTTGCCCGGCCGGGCAACCGTTTCTGGCCGACGCTGCAGGCCGCCGGCATCACCCCCCGTTTGCTGGCGCCGACCGAAGAGCAGGAACTGCTGGCACTGGGCTACGGGATCACCAACATCGTGGACCGCGCCACGGCGGGGGCGGCGGAGTTAACGCGCGAGGAATTGATCGCCGGTGCGAAGATGTTGGAGGAGAAAGTCCTGCAGTACGCCCCGCGCTTCCTGGCGGTGCTGGGCATCAGCGCTTACCGCACCGCGTTCAATCGACCGAAGGCGACACTGGGACGGCAGGAAGAATGCATCGGGGAAACGCGACTCTGGGTGCTCCCCAACCCCAGCGGGCTGAACGCCCATTTCCAGATTGCTGATCTGGCGAAGTGCTTCAAGGCGTTGAAAGAAGAAAGATAGGAACCGCAGATTACGCAGATTT
>DASXVL010000448.1:0-3719 GCA_036504255.1 Armatimonadota bacterium
GGCCTTAGTATACTAAGAAATGCCGCCGTTGTCTAAGCAGACGAAAAAAGTATAATTAACAAACAGATGTGCCGGGGTTTTTACGAGGAAATCAGTCCCATACGCTTTCCAAGTCGAGGGTTTTCTTATGGGTCCCTAACCAAATATTCACGTTGCGCGATGAAAAAAAATGGGGATGTTCTGCAGAGGCGATGAGGCTACAGCACAATTCGGATGGATTCGAGCGCAGCGCGAGTCCATCAGTGCGCGGTCTGACGCACGCGCGCTTGCATCCATCAGGAAAATTCGGTACACTCTTATGGTAGGAAAACCGCGTCGTCTTCCTCGCAACTGTATAACTCCGTTTGGGTTGGGCTGTGTGCCGGTGTCTGGTACCCTGTAAGTAGCCGTCCAAATTTGTTTCAGAGACGGCAAGATGATAACAGGGATAAGAACGCACGGGCGTATAACATAGACTTCGGCCGTTTGCGCGGCGCCACGCCGCGCGCATTCGCATCCTCACTTCCATTTCCCGATCCGTCCGGCGGCCTGGGTGTCGTCCGACGCGAGCGCCAACCATCCGGGGAATCGGTTTCCATACTTTTCGCGTATGGTTGGCTGAGGATACTATGTTATACACAGAATTCCCCCTCGACGAGCGACTGCAACGTGCGCTCGCCACCGCCGGATTTGTCTCCCCCACGCCCATTCAGGCCGCCGCCATGCCGGTGGCGCTGGAGGGCAAAGATCTGGTGGGCACGGCGCAGACAGGCACCGGGAAAACGGCAGCCTTCGTGTTGCCCATCCTGCAACAGCTCATCAGCATCCCGTTGGAAACGCGCCGAACCCGCGCGGTGATTCTCGCCCCCACCCGTGAACTGGTGGAGCAGATTCTCGCCGTGGTGCGCGAACTGGGCGTGCATACCAACATCCGCGCCATCGCCGTCTACGGCGGAGTGGCCATGCAGCCGCAGACACGCGCGTTGCGCGCCGGCGTGGAACTCGTCGTCGCCTGCCCCGGCCGCCTGCTCGATCACATCAAACGCCGCAACGCCGAATTGCGCGAGTTGGACACGCTGGTGTTGGATGAAGCGGATCGCATGTTGGACATGGGCTTCTTGCCCTCCATTCAAGAAATCATCGACGCGTTGCCCGCCAAACGGCAAACCGTGCTCTACTCCGCCACCTTCCCCAGGACCCTGAACGCCTTTGTCAAAAAGACGCTGAACGATCCCGTGCGCGTGGAAGTGGATACCGCGGTGCCGGCGCAGACGGTGCGCCACACCCAATACCAAGTGAAGGGCAGCATGAAAACCGCCCAGCTCACCACCCTGCTGCGTCAACTGGCCCCGGAATCGGATTCGGTGCTCATATTCACCCGCACCCGTGTCACCGCCAACCAGCTCTCCGATCACCTGTATGCCGAGGGCATGCGCGCGGATGTGCTGCATGCGGAAAAAACGCAACGGGCGCGCCAGGATACGCTGGATCACTTCCGCGCCGGGCGCTTTACCTACCTGGTGGCCACCGATATCGCCGCGCGCGGCATCGATGTCGCCAGCATTTCGCACGTCATCAATTACGATCTCCCGGCGCGGCCTGATGATTACTTGCACCGCATCGGACGCACCGGACGCATGGAACGCACCGGCCACGCCATCTCGCTGGTGACCAAAGGGGACATGCGCGCCCTGCGCGATATCGAACACATGCTGGGGAAGCGCATGGAAGTCGCCTACTTTGATGGGAGCGCCCCGCGACCGATGAGCGACGAGACTCCCATCGCCCACGAAAGCACGGCGCGTCCGAAGCATCATGTGGCGACGCATGCCACGCACGCCACGATTCGTCCGCCCAAGCCGCATCACCGCGATGAAGAGGCGCGCCCACGCTATGCACAGCGAGATGTCGCACCCGCAGAGCCTTCGCCACGTGCCGAGCGCCCGGAACGAAGGCCGCGTGCCGATGCCCCGCAACGGGATGATCGCCCACGCCGGACATATCAGCCGGACGCACCGTCCGCTGCCCCTGCGCGCGCAGAGCGCCCGGAACGGCGACGTACTGACGTGTCGTTCCCAGGAGCGGCCGACCGTACGAAACGCGCACGCTACACGGATGCGCCGCCCGCACGGAGCGACCGTCCCCGCAAACAGTTCGGTAGTGAGAGCCCGGCGACGGGTCGGCCGCCACGCCCCGAGCGCGCGGATCGCCCGCGCCGTGATCGCGACGTATCCGCCGCGCCGAAGCGCTGGGATCGCGCTGGGGATAACCGTTTTGCCGAAGCGCCGCCTTCGCGGGCTCCGCGCCAGGAGCGTACCGATGAGGCGCCAATCACCGGCACGGCGCCGGCCCATAACTATCAACGACGAAAACACGCTCCAGGAAAACGCCAGCCCGGCGAAATCGCATCGAGCCCGCGCCCGCACGGCAAATCCGCTGCGGTGCACCAGGCCCATGCTCCCGCCGCGACGCACTCTGCCCGCCCCAAGCGCGCGACGCGACACGGGCACTAGCCATGGCGGTACTGACACAGCGTTCGCTAGCAGTGACAGTTGGCCGCGATAAATAGATTCGAGCGTTCAGGTGGGACTTGAGGCCTGCGAAATCGTAGGTCCATGTCCTTGCCTAGCGTCTCCCATCCCGAAATAGGCTTCGGACTCGCTACGAGTTCCGGAGCCTATTTTCGTTATCAGCACAGGAAAATCACGCCGAGGAACAGGAACCGGTCGCGCAAGTGTACGTATTGTGTCCTGTCGTGCAGCCTGTCTCGTGGTGTGAGCGAGCGTTTAGCGTTTGGGGTATCCCGCGTGCCATCATCCCCTATGCTGGCCGAGGTCGGCATCCATGATGACGAACGCTGGCGCCTGCCGTCACCGCCCGAACAGGAATCGGCTGGAGAGCCTACCCGGCAATGAGCGCCCGGGTTCTCACCGCGCCTGTAATTCGCGTTATAGTAATGCCGAGAAACTCATGCCCAGTGTCTGCGCCAATTGCTTGTACTCGTCGGTTTCCGCCACCGGCAGCACTGACGCGACAATCTGGGCGACATATTGCTCTTCCGTATGGTCTGTCCAGAAATCCACGTCATCGAGGTGCAGGGTGTTGACGACCTGCACGCCCTGCTCGGTGAGCGCAACGAAGCGGTCGTAGTCCACAAGCCCCTCCGTGCGTCTCGCCCGGCTTTTATGCAAATTCGTCACCCAGGACACTGATAAGCACGAGAATTTTTTTTGCTGCATGTTCGCCTTTCTTTCTTACCGGCCAATCAATCGCTCACGTAACGATACCGCATGTTTCTCCGTTTGTCTGTCGCATTATCAGACAACCCGCGTCTTTCCGGTACAACGCCCAGTTAGCGATCAAGTGACGGCATGCCGGCGAGGCTACTTATTCAATTTTTCCAGGTTATCGCGCACGGCGTCCATCTCTTTGCCGTAGGTCGCCCAGTCGTTGCGCTTCAGGGCATCCTGGGCGCGGCGATAGTGGTCGAGCGCGGCGCGCGCGAGCGCCCGGCTCTGCGCGGTGGCGGGCGCTGCCGGGGGCGAGACGCCGCCCGCAGGTGTTGGCGTGGCCGGTGTCGCGGCGGCCGCCACGCTGCCGCCGGTGAGCGCGGCCAGCGCTTCATCGAGGGTATTGCGCATGACCACGTGCTGCTGATCGGCGAGGATCACCCGCTGCAACTCCGGAATTTGCGATTGTTCGGCCTGCAGGTAGAGCGGCTGCACGTAGAGCACCGTACT
>DASXVL010000449.1:0-5578 GCA_036504255.1 Armatimonadota bacterium
CCCCGCCGTGGACACAGGCGGTGTAATGGATTCCCGCTTTCGCGGGAATGACACCGTCTTCGTCGTCATGCCCGTGCAGGCGAGGCAATATCCGTCATGCCCGCGCAGGCGGGCATCCAGTGAAAACCCCGCCGTGGACACAGGCGGCGTAGTGGATTCCCGCTTTCGCGGGAATGACACGGCCTACGTCGTCATGCCCGTGCAGGCGAGGCAATGTCCGTCATGCCCGCGCAGGCGGGCATCCAGTGAAGACCCCGCCGTGGACACAGGCGGTGTAATGGATTCCCGCTTTCGCGGGAATGACACCGTCTTCGTCGTCATGCCCGCGTAGACGAATGCTTCCGTCATGCCCGCGCAGGCGGGCATCCAGTGAAAACCCCGCCGTGGACACCAGCAGCGAAATGGATTCCCGCTTTCGCGGGAATGACACGGCCTTCGTCGTCATGCCCGTGCAGGCGAATGCTTCCGTCATGCCCGCGCAGGCGGGCATCCAGTTAAAACCCCCACCGTGGACACCAGCAGCGTACTGGATTCCCGCTTTCGCGGGAATGACAGAGCAATCATCGTCATACCAGCGCCGCGTGACGCGCAGGTTATCCCTTGCCTTTGACCTCTGGCGATTTCTTCTCTCGCGGCACAGCACGGACGCGTTCCCATGCATCGCGGATGACATTCAACGCCTCAGTCGTATCAGGCACTTCGCCGTAATGCGCGGCGATATAGGCTGTCGTGATGATGTGCAGGTCGGCATCGGCGCCGGGGAACGCCACAACCAACTGTGGCTGATAGTCCGTCGGCGTCTGTGCGACTCGGCGCGCCTGACCCCGTTTACCCGCCTCATGACACAGGCGTGCGTAGATGCGGCGGATCGTCACGGCCGCCAGCCAGCGCCGCAGATTGAAGGTGTTCAAAATCGACGTTTCGAAGGGCGCAAAAGGCGGCTCATCTTCCGACAGGTCAAGCAGGTTGTCATTCTCGACGCGCACGATGGCTGCTTCGCGTCGGGCGCGCGCCGTCTGCAGGATAACAATGGCGATAATGATGGCGAGCACGGCCAGCCCGATGGCATAGCGCAGCTCGGGCGAGATTTCAATGCCGGCAGCGGTATTCTGCTGGGCCTGCTGCTGCAAAGGCTGCAAGAATGCACCAAGGTTCTGCAGCAACTCGAGCGGGTTCCGTTTTATGCCGCTGAACAGGAGCGATGCGATAAGCGTTAAGAGATAGCCAAAGACAAAGGCCACAACCAATACTGGCAGCAGCACAATCGCGATAAGCAGCCGCAATCCTGAACCGATGACGTCGCCCGTGACCAGCACGGCAACTGCCATGCAGGCGAGCAGCGGGATGCCAACTCCCAGCCCCAGACCACGCCACCACTTACCATCGAGCGGTACGGGGCGGCCATCCTCGCTCTGCTCTACGTGGTCGATATGCGCCAGCGGCATCGCAAAAACTGCGCCGGTGAGGAAAGGCAGGATGAACGATATCAGGTTGTTGGTCGGGTTGAAGACAGTGGCGACGGCGAACATGATGAAGCACAGCAACCCTATCTGCAACCGCAGGCGCGCTGCATCGGGGCCAAGCGATGTCAGGCCCAGCGCCATCCCGCGCCACCAGACCAGCAGCACGCCGAAGAATTCGACGAAGATAATCGACAGGCTGCGCGTGTCCAACGGGCTGTAAGTATTCACGATGACGCGCGAGACGATCAGCATGCCGACCAGCCAGCTGCCAAGAATCAAGCGCTGGCGCACCGCAGACACATCACGATGCCCCAGCCAACGCCGCAGAAATGCGATGGCGCTCAATAGCAACCACGTGACGCCGAGCGCGGCGCCCGGGTCCATCAACCGCAGTGGCGACGGCACAAGCAGCAGCAAAGGTTCTATCACCGAGGCTTCGGCCAGCGCGAACAGCAATAGCGTCACCACACGCCGCCGGTTCATGCGCGCGCCTCGCCCGTCGCTAACTGCGAATCGCTCAACACGACCGGCTCAACCGGTTTTCCGTTCACATCCCAGTAACCGCCCGTCCAGTACGACGCAAGCGGCGGCACGTGGAACACAGGGAATGGCAGGTAGGTCACATCCGGCGGGTCGCGATCCACGGAGATCAGGATGATGTTCTTGCCGAGGTCGTACAGGCGCAATAGGGCCGTTGCGATTTCCGGTGTGACCAGCGCCGTCACCACGATTTGAGTCGCGCCTTGCGGTAGATGGCGCTGTTCGGTGAGCAGGAAAATCTCAAACGATGACAGCGCGAATGAGTACATCACCGCAAGGCTCTCAAGTACGGTTGCCAGTTGTCCGGGCGAACGGCGCGGGCGCACGCGCAACGCCGACGGCAGATAGGGCGCGGTGCCGTTCGAGGACAGCCCAAGCGTCACGCCGGTCTCGCCTGCCCACACGGCGAGGCTTCCCGCCACCGACAGCGCCCACTCGAAACGTTCCACATCGGAGCCGCGCCAGTCCTGCAGGAAGGTGCTCACATTCAACATGATGACGGCGGTTGGCTCGCTGGTGTGCTCGCAGACGCGCGTCTGCAGGCGGCCCGCATGCGCCGTCGCCTTCCAGTGCACCTGCCGGAATGGGTCGCCATGGCGGTAATCGCGCGCGCCCATGATGCGCGACGGGTCTTCGATCAGGCGGCGCACCGCGGCGAACTGTCCAAACGGGTCGTTGGTTGGGATGCCCAGCGCCTCGAGCGAGAACACGCGCGGGTACACGATGAGCTTGTCGGCGATGGTGTCAATGCGTTCGAACATCGAGAGGCCAAGAATGTCGAACGCGCGCAGATAGACCGAGCCGAACGAGAAGTATCCTCGTTTCATGGCGCGCACGCGCGTCTGGCGCGAGGTGTGCTCGCCGGGCTTGAGCGCCGAATGCTGCGCCAGGTTGACGCGGTCATCGGGGTTGAAGCGTTCGTCGGAGCCGGCACCGACGAGTTGGAAACCGGCAGGCGCACTGTCATCCGCGTAAAGCGAAACAATCGGCAGGCGGCCGCGGTTTTTAAGGTTGCACGATATCTCGAGTATCTCGCCCATGAACAGGTGGGTCTCGTTGAAGCGGCGCTCGTAGGTCACATGGTTCAATACGCGCCGGCGCAGGAAACCGCTGATGGAGACCAGCGCCAGGCTCAGCACGCCCAGCGCCGTCAACGCCGGCGCATGCAGCAGCACACCGACCAGGGTGATGAACAAAAGCAGCGTGATCCAGCGCTCGTCTAGAAACATTACATCGAGTCCACGGGCACCGGCGTGCGTTCGAGCACGTCGCGCAGGATGTCCTCGGCCTTGCGGCCGCGCAGACGGCTTTGGCCGTCGACAACGATGCGGTGCGCCAGCGCATAAGGTGCGAGCGTTTTAACGTCGTCGGGCAGGACGTAATCGCGTTTGTGGATGGCGGCAAAGGCCTGTGCGGCGCGGTAAAGCGCCAGGGTGCCGCGCGGGCTGACGCCAATCTGCGCGCCTGGCGCGGCGCGCGTGGCGCGGCAGAGATTCACAATGTAATCGGCGACGCTGCGCTCGACGCGGATGGCGCGCACCAGCGATTGCAGCGCCAGCAGGTCGGCCGCATCGACGACGGGTTTCAGCACGTCGAATGGGTCGACGCGTTCGAAGCGCGCCAGAATGCGATGCTCCTCATCCTCATTAGGATATCCGAGGCTGATGCGCAACAGGAAACGGTCGATCTGCGCTTCGGGAAGCGGGAAAGTGCCTTCAAGCTCGATCGGGTTCTGCGTTGCCATGACCAGGAACGGGCGCGTCAATCCCATCGATTCGCCTTCGACGGTGACCTGGCGCTCCTGCATGGCTTCGAGCAGCGCCGATTGCGTGCGCGGCGTGGCGCGGTTAATCTCATCGGCCAGCACCACCTGCGCGAAGATAGGCCCGGCGCGGAACTCGAAGGCCTGCGCCTTCTGGTTGAAGTACGAGATGCCGGTGACATCGGACGGGAGCAGGTCGGGCGTGAACTGGATGCGCTTGAACGTGCAGTTCAGGCTGCGGGCGATGGCCTTCGCCAGCGTGGTCTTGCCGATGCCCGGCACGTCTTCGATGAGGATATGGCCCTCGCAGAGCAGGGCGACGAGTGCAAGGTCGATGACGTCATCCTTGCCGATGATGACAGTCTGGATATTGGTGCGCAGTTGCGCGGCGACGGTACTGATAGAGGTTTGTGCCACTTTGAGATTGTACTCGCGCGAGCTGCGGTTGGAAACCGCAGCCTGACAGCGCTTCGCGAAACGCGCTGGAAGCGCGTTCAACGCCAACGGTGAAGTCAACAGGCCGACACGTGGGTCGGCCGCTACGTCATTCAGTCGAGCCTTAGCGACTTTATGTGGCCGTAAACACGCTTCAGCGTGTTTCCAGAGGTTGTCAGCCATCCCTTTGAAGGGATGGCGGCTACCGGCAAATACGTGACTCTGCCCATATTCGGAACGCCTGCGGTTGGAAACCGCAGCCTGACAGCGCGTTCATCGCCAGCGGTGAAGTCCACAGGCCGACACATGGGTCGGCCGCTACGTCATTCAGCGCGGAGATAAGATGGGAAAGACATGGTGAACAAACATGGCCGCTTGATGCCGACTGTCATTCCGAGCTGACAGGCGAGGAATCTTCACGGCAATCGACCCGTGCGTTGATGGCGGCACAGATTCCTCATGCTGCGCATTCGGAATGACAGGACGAAGTTTACGTTCCACCAACACACCTAAATGTCTATTGCCTGACGCTCCTCGGCAGGTACAATAATCCGCATATGGTGGCTGGGCTAAACAGCATAGCGCTGGATGCGCTGGATCCGCATATTCGTCCCATCAACGCGTGGCGCGACGGCGCAGCCATTGCCGACCTGCTCGAACTCTCATTCCGCGATGAGGTCATCGACGAAAACGGCCAGCGCATGATTCGCATGCTGCGTAACTTCGGCCCGCTCGAATCCATCCTCATGGAAGGCTCGCCCGGCTTCGTGTGGGTTGAAGATGGCAAGGTGTTGGGGAATGTGGGCACGCAGATCAATCCCACCCGCCGCAATACGTGGGTCATCGGCAACGTCGCCACGCATCCGGAACACCGCAATCGCGGTATTGCCTCCGCGTTGATGGGGGCGATGCTGCAATTCACACGTTCGCGCGGCGCGCGCCACGTGGCTTTGCAGGTGGTCGATGGCAACGCGCCGGCCGTGCACCTGTATGAGAAATACGGTTTCATCAGCGTCGGCGCCGTCAGCTATTACCGCCGTGCCGCCGTGCGCCAGTCGCCCGTCTGGCATGATATTTCGGCATCGAGCGCGCTCATGGTGCGCCGTGCCGGCTGGCATGACAGCGACAACGTCTGGCGCGTGACGCGCTTCAACCTGCCGGACGAATTGACATATTCCGAACCTTTTGACGAGGCGCATTATCATCTCGGGCTGCGCTGGTCGCTGTCCAATGCCTTCAGCGGCAGCCCGGAGCGCTGGCTTGTCGGAGAGACGGACGGGCGATTTTCGGGCGCTGTGCGCACCCGTGTGAATCTGGACATGTCGGAACACCACATCGAGCTGATGTTGCGAAACGAGAGCAGCGAGGGCGACGGCTT
>DASXVL010000450.1:0-21959 GCA_036504255.1 Armatimonadota bacterium
CAGGCGCGGGCCGCGTTGCAGGTAGAGCGTGTTGCCACGCACTTCGGGGTCGCGCATGGGCATGAAGCCGCAGCCCTGCGGGCCACCGGCCATCATCTGTTCGGGCCCACGACCTTCGCGGTCGCCTTGCATGTTCGGCCCACCCTTGTCGCCGTGCGGTACGCCCTGCGGCGGTCCACCGGCCATGCCCTGCGGGCGCTCGCCGCCAGCCTGCGGGGCGACGCGGTCAGCCTGCTGTTCACGGTTCGGATGCATACCTGGCATTTGTCCAGCAGGGCGGCCCTGTCCTGGGCGACCCATCTCCGGGCGCGGCAGTTCGGTTTTCACGATAACCGCTAAGGTCTGTGCATTGAGGCGGTAGAAGGTATGGGGGGTGATGACCAGCACGCTGGCACGTCGCCCTTCGCCCACCACCAGTAATTGCGCGGGCATGGGCGGGAACATCGGGCGTTCGCCCGGCTGGCCGTCACGTCCGCCGACCTGGCGCTCGTTGCGTCCATCTTTGCCGTCACGCGGCGCACGGTCATCCTGTCCGCGTCGTGCCTGCGGCTGGCGCCCCTTGTCCTCGCCCAGCGTTACCGAGGCGATTTTTTTCAATGTTTTCCCGTCACGCCGCGTCAGCGTGCGGCCGTCCAGCGTGTAGACGCTGTCCGAGCCATGCTTCACCGTCACGGGGTGTTGTAGTCGTTCCTGGAAGCCGCCCTCGCGGCCGCCCAATGCCGGCGCGCCTTGATGGTCGCCATCAGGTCCCGGCTGCGCAAACGCACTCACGCTACCCAACAACATCGCCGCCGTGGCGAGCGAACCGATGATCGTTAATTTCTTCATGGTCGTACTCCCTTCCAAAAATTTCCTCTTGCTTGAGGGTTCTGTCAGTACAATACCGCCCCAACATCACAAGGAGATCACAGGCTGTTGGTGGTTAGATCGTATCTGCGGGAGGTCTTTAGCAGCCATGACGGGGAAAAGCAGTACGGGACTGCTTGATGGGGTGTTAATAGCAAAGCGCGCCCCCACGACGCAATACCGTGTTGACCATGGGGGCGCTGGTGTGTGTGGTGCTAAGAAACTGTTTTCAAAGTAGGCGTTGCCGGATCGTGGAGGATTTTTTGAAAACAGTTTCTAAGGCGGTTATTGGCGCGTCGAGCTTGGCGACGTCGTGGGCGGTTTCGTGGCCACCGGGTTGTCATCCGTGCTCGGCGTGCCGAACGTGATGGTAATCGTTCTCACGTCCAGCTTCGGATCTCCCCCCTTCATCCAGGGGGCCAGCGTCCACTTACCCTCGCTGGTCGGTTTGGCGGCGGCATCACTGCCCACCGTGTATGTGCCGGTACCGAAGAGCATTGCGTACCCCGCGCCGGTGGCGCTGGCCGTGATGCCGTTGCCATACATGCCCACCGCGAAATGTTCGCCGGTCACCACCGCGACGCCGGTAAAGCTCGCGTAGGCCAGCATGTCCTTCCCCGCCAACCTGCCCGGCTTCGGCTTGAGGGTTTCCTGCTGCGTGCCGGTGAAGGTAACTTTGGCGTTGCTGGAAACCATCAGCGTGCCCGCGCCGGAAATTTGAACGCTCCCGGTGCTCATGTAGAGGCGCGGTGAGCCGTCGCCTTTGGCGGACAGGGTAGCGGTCGCCTGCTCCGCGGCCAATACCGCGCTCGCCATGCCAAGCGCCAGCGCCGCCAGCAGAAGCATGAATCGTGTGACGTGCATTGTTCAGACCTCCTGTGACATGCCCCGGCAGGTAACCAGGGGTATGCCATAATATGTACTGCATCACGGCGTTCGTCAAGGTGGAGGATATAAATGGTTGTGCGATTACGGCAATTTTGCCGTGGCCGGCGCGGTGTCCTGAGAGGATTGGCAGTGCGCCGCAAGGCGTGATATGATTCCGGACTGGAGCAACGGTGCTCTACATTGAGATTTCCCTGGCGAGCGAAAAGGATCCATCTGATGAATGAACCGATGGCGATGGTGCTGGCACGGGCGTTTGACGCTCGCGCCCCGCTGCTGGATGCCGCGCACGAAATGGCCGTGCGCTTGTTCAATGGCTTTACCGAGGGCAATCCGGATCTCGTCGTCGATCTCTATGGGGCCACCGCGATCATCAACAACTACGCCGATCCGGCGACGGCCGGTACGGCGTTGGTGCAGGAAACGCTGGAGGTGCTGTTGGCCCGCCTGCCCTGGATGCAGGCCGTCATTGTGAAGACGCGCCGCAGCGCCTCGGCGGCTGAGCGGCTGGGCAAGCTGCTGTTCGGCGCCAGGGTCGATCGGCGGGTGCGTGAGCATGGTGTCTGGTATGCCGTCGATCCGTTGATGAGTCGTGACGCCAGCCTGTATCTGGATACGCGGAATCTGCGCGCGTGGGCGATCCGCGAGTTAACCGGGAAAACGGTGCTCAATACCTTTGCCTACACCGGCAGTCTCGGGGTGGCGGCGCTGGCGGGCGGGGCGACGCGGGTGGCGCAGCTCGATCGCAATGGCGAGTTCCTCAACGTGGCCAAAGCCTCCTATGCCCTGAATGGTTTTCCCGTGCATAAGCAGGATTTTCTCCTCGGCGACTTTTTTTCCAAGATCAGCTACCTCAAAAAGGCAGGCGCACGCTTCGATTGCATCTTTCTCGACCCGCCCTTTTTTGCCACCGGGCAAGGCGGCACGGTTGACCTGGTCAATAATAGCGCCCGCCTGATCAACAAGGTCCGCCCGCTGCTCCATGATGGCGGGCGCTTGGTGACCATCAACAACGCGCTGTTTGTCAGCGGCCAAAGCTACTACGACACGCTCACGGCGCTGTGCGCCAGCGGATATCTGCAAATCACGGAGCTGATCGACGTTCCGCCCGACTTTACCGGGTACCCCGACACCAAACGCGGAACACCAGTCACCGATCCCCACCCCTTCAACCACGCAACCAATATCGCCGTGTTGGAAGTTGTTGGCCGCAAGGAATAAATAGCTGTGCCCAATAGACAGGCGCAAGGCTTGGCCATATAATGCCGATATGCCCAATCATAATGATGTAGGCTCCCCCTGGGAACGCCAATCTCCCGATTGGCATCTTCGTAGCGCCAATCAGGAGATTGGCGTTCCCAGGGGAGACGACTGGCATAGCCGAGAGTACTTGCCGCACTTTGACGGTCGCGAGGTGACACAGCATGTGACGTTCCACCTGGCGGACAGCCTGCCAAAGCACGTGATACAGCGCATCGATGAAGAGCTACACGCATTGCCACTGACGCAACAGGATGCCGAACGCCGCAAGCGCGTGGAGGCGTGGCTCGACGCCGGGCATGGCTCGTGCATATTGCGCGAGCCCGCCGTGGCCGCCATGGCGCAGGGCGCGCTCTTGCACTTCGACGCCCAGCGCTATCGCCTGCTGGCATGGGTGGTCATGCCCAATCACGTACACGTCCTCTTTCAACCGCTGCACGATTGGCGGGTCGCCAAGATCGTTGCCTCATGGAAAAAATTCACCGCCACGCGTATCGGCCACCCTGGGAACGCCAATCTCCCGATTGGCGACGTCCCCCTCCCCGTCTGGCATCGCGAATACTGGGACCGCTACATCCGCGACGACCGCCACTTCCAGCGGGCCGTGGAATACATACACCAGAACCCCGTCAAGGCCGGCCTCGTCACGCACCCCGAGGACTGGCCCTGGAGCAGCGCCTCCCACCCTGGGAACGCCAATCTCCCGATTGGCGATCTTACGTAAAGCGCCAATCAGGAGA
The DNA here is from genome assembly GCA_036504255.1 of Armatimonadota bacterium. Taxonomy (GTDB): domain Bacteria; phylum Armatimonadota; class Hebobacteria; order CAIYQO01; family CAIYQO01; genus DASXVL01. The sequence continues at coordinate 3,732 of DASXVL010000450.1, forward strand.
TTGGCGTTCCCAGGGGGAGCCCCCCTCCTCTTTGACGCTCCACCCCCCCATAGCCTACAATAGGGGGTACCCATTGCAGTTCCGGAGGCTTGTGAAACGCTGTGCCAGTTGAAGAGTTGACGCCGATGTTCCGGCAGTACCTGGAGATGAAGCGACAGTATCCTGATGTGATTCTGCTGTTTCGCTGTGGGGACTTTTATGAGATGTACGGGGACGATGCGGTGGTCGGCGCGCAGGCGATGGATATCGCGTTGACGGCGCGGGAGATGCGTGGCACGAAGATGCCGATGGCGGGGGTGCCGTTTCACGCCATTGACCGCTACTTGTCGCGGCTGCTCGCCGCCGGGCACAAGGCGGCGCTCGCCGAGCAGATGGAAGACCCGAAGCTGGCGAAGGGGCTGGTGAAGCGCGATGTGACGCGCGTCATGACGCCCGGCACCATTGTGGAAGACTACCTCCTCGACGAACGCTCCAACAATTATCTCCTCGCGCTGCACACCGAGAACGGCTACGGATTGGCGGTGGCCGACTGCTCGACCGGCGAATTTTTGGTGACGGAAATCAGCGGCGAACGGTCACGCGAGCGCATTTTGGAAGAGATCGCGCGCCTGCAACCGGCGGAGATTCTGGTGCCGCCGAGCCTGCTGGAAGACGAAGAACTGGTTGAGGGCATCCGCGCGCGCGTGTCGGCGGCCATCACCACCCCGAACATGAGCGAGTTCGCCTGGGAGTCGGCGGTGCAGACGCTGACCAAGCATTTCGGCGTCAGTTCGCTGCGCGGCTTCGGCTGCGAGGAACTGCCCACCGCGGTGGAGGCGGGCGGGCTGCTGCTGCGCTACCTCATGCAGACGCAGAAGAATACCGTCGGGCAGATTCGCAGCATGAGCACCTATTCGCTCGACGCCTACATGCTGCTCGACAGCTCCACGCGGCGCAACCTGGAACTCATCGCCTCGCTGCGCGACGGCGGGCGCACGCACTCGCTGCTCTGGCTGCTCGACAACACGCGCACCGCCATGGGCGCACGCCTCTTGAAAAAGTGGCTGCTCGCCCCATTGCTGGACGTGGACCAGATCACGCGCCGCCTCGACGCGGTGGAAGCCTTTCGCGAAGACGACCTGCTGCGCGAGAAGGCGCGCGAGGAACTGCACGGCATTCACGACCTGGAACGCCTGCTCTCCCGCGCCGCCTCCGGCAACGGCAACGCGCGCGACCTGGCGCAATTGCGCGATTCCTTGAGCGTCGTGCCGCGCGTCATCGCCGCGTTGGAAGACGCCGCCCCGGTGCTCAAAGTGCTGGTGGAGGGCGCCGACGCGCTGGACGACCTGCGCGCCACGCTGGCGACGGCGCTGGTGGAGTCGCCGCCCATCAATATGCGCGACGGCGGTATGATTCGCCCTGGCTACAACGCGGAACTCGACACGCTGCGCCGCGCGTCCACGGAGGGGAAAGACTGGATCGCCGCGCTGGAGACGAGCGAGCGCGAGCGCACGGGCATCAAGTCGCTCAAGGTCGGCTTCAATAACGTCTTCGGCTACTACATCGAACTCAGCCGCACCAACGTCGATATGGCCCCGGACGATTACATCCGCAAGCAGACGCTGGCCAACGCGGAACGCTTCATCACCCCCGCGCTGAAGGAATACGAGGCGCTGGTGCTCGGCGCGGAAGACAAGCTGAAAGAGCTGGAGTTCAAGCTCTTCACCGGGCTGCGCGGCGCGGTGGCGCTGGAGGCGGACCGCATTCAGCAGTTGGCGCGCTTATTGGCGCAGATCGACGTGCTGGCGAACTTCGCCGAGGTCGCCGCGCGCAACCGCTACCGCCGCCCGACGATTACCGGCGACGAGCGACTGGTGATTTCCAACGGCCGCCACCCGGTGGTGGAGCAGACGCAGGCGGGCGAGCGCTTCGTGCCGAACGACGTGCACCTCGACACCGAGGACGACCAGCTCATCATCCTCACCGGCCCGAACATGGCGGGGAAATCGACCTACCTGCGCCAGGTGGCGCTCATCACGCTGCTCGCGCAGATCGGCAGTTTCGTGCCCGCCGACGAGGCGGAGATCGGGGTGGTGGACCGCATTTTCACCCGCGTAGGCGCGAGCGACGACCTGGCAACCGGGCAATCAACCTTCATGGTGGAGATGACGGAAGCGGCGAACATTCTCAATAACGCCACGCGCAAAAGCTTGGTGGTGCTCGACGAGATTGGGCGCGGCACCAGCACCTTCGACGGCCTCTCCATCGCCTGGGCGGTGGCGGAGTTTTTGCACGAGTCGCCGCGCCTGGGCTGCAAGACGCTCTTTGCCACGCACTACCACCAGTTGAACGAATTGGAAAACACGCTGCCGCGCGCGAAGAACTACCGCATTGCGGTGAAGGAAGGCGAGGACGGCATCGTCTTCCTGCGCAAAATCGTCCCCGGCGGCACCGACCGCAGCTACGGCATCCACGTCGCACGCCTCGCCGGGCTGCCCACGGAAGTGCTGGAGCGCGCGCAGCAGGTGCTGCAATCGCTGGAAGAAAACGACCAGATCGCCGAACACGCGCGCGGCCTGGTCGATAAACACACCACCATCCCGCCCCCGTTGCCGCGCACGCAACTCACCCTCTTTGAAGTAGTCGAACACCCCATCGTCGAAGCCCTGATGGCCCTCGACGTGGATGACCTCACCCCCCGGCAAGCGCTGGATATGTTGGCGAAGCTGCAGAAGAAGGCGCGGAAGTAGCGTCGTGCCCGCCGTACTTTCCGCAGGAATGCGGAAAGTAGCCACGAAGTGGCGATAGCTGCTAGCCAGGGCGCGGCACGATGCCGCCACCGGGCTAGTAGCTTTCCGCCCCTCTCCGGGGCTCTGTTTCGCATCCATGCGGAACCAATAGAACGATTCCCTTACACATCGTTCTATTGGTATTCCGCCACCAGCATCTGTAGCCGGTCGAGTTCCGTCGCCGCGTGCAGCGCGCCCTGACTGTCGAGGGTGAAGGCGATGGGCATGTTGTCCGGCACGGTGAGCAGGCGAATGAACTGCTTGCCGTCAGGCGGGCGCAGGGTGAAGGGCAGGCGGCTGATGGGAATGGCGGGCAATTGCGCCTGGTAGTTGAGCAGGCCGATGAGGTAGCGGTATTGCTCCGGCTGGTGTGACACAGTCATCCACACAGCGGGGTGGGTGTCGGCGGAGAAGCTGGGCGAACCGAGCAGGGTCTGGAGCAATTGTACGAAGAGACGGCCATTGACCTCGCTCCCCACACACTCCAGGTCAGCGGCGGAGTAGATCACCGTGCCCGCGCCGTAGTGATGACGCAGTAACGCCGGGGCGGTGGTGTCGCGCCAGGGGGGCGAACTGTGGATGCTGAGCCAGTTCTGCTCCAGCACACTGCCCCAGGCAGGCGCATAGGGCAGCGTGAGCGTGGCGAGCGGCTCGCCCTCCGCGTTCTCCGCCAGCCGCAGCATGCCGATGCCCGCGTCCGGCGTACCCGGCTGGCCGTAGTGGCCCAGGTACTGTTGCGGGATCACGGCTTCCATGATGGCGGCATCGACCGGCTTCATGTAGGTCACCTCACCCAGGTCGTCGGCGGCAAAGTGGCAGCCGAAGAGATCGGCGAGCAGGAAGTCGTCATGCCGCGTGCCCTCAGTGCTCGTGAGCGAGGTATAGCGGCTGGCGTAGAGTTTGCCGCCCCGGCGCACGTACTCCCGCAGGGCGTCCGCTTCCTCCTGATCCATGCGTAGCACGTTGGGCAGCACGATGACGCGGTAGCGGTCGAGGTCGGCGAGTTGTTTGCGCGTGATGATGCCGAAGGGCAGGTGCGCCTGCTGCAGCGCGCGGCAGGCCCCGCGTATGGCCTTCAGGTGCGGGTAGTCATGGTTCCACATGGGCGACTGGCCGATGGGCGTGCCATTCTCGCGAAAATCCATGCGCGACTCGTTGCTGAAGTAGATGGCGATGTCTTCCAGTTGCTCGCCGCCCAGGTACGGCTCCAGCGGCGCGGTTTCGCGGAAGATCTGGCCCACGCGGTCATAGACCGCCGGGTTGACCGTGCCGTCGGGATTGATGGCGTCAATGAAGAGGAAGGCGGCAGAGAAGAGCGCGGCGGCCAGCGCCTGCATCTCCATCTCCGCGAACGATTTCACCTGCTCGTGGTCTTTCAGGTTGACGCAGCGGCTGGTCATGAACTCGATGGGTTTGTGCTCGCTGAGGTTGCCCATGAGCTTGCTTACCAGAATCTGCTCCAGCGCGTCGCCATAGAAATCCGCACCGAGGAAGTCGTGGTGTACGGCGGAGTTGAAGGCCAGGCCGAGCGTCCAGTTAAAGGCAGCGCAGGCGAAGTTATGGTAGACGGTAATGCCTGGTTGTCGCTCTTTCGCCGCGCGGGTGAGAAAGTCGGTGAACTCCACCATCCACGCCTCGCGCGCCGCCTGGAAGGCGCACCAGGCGGGGTCGAGCCAATCGATGGTGTCCGGGATCTCCGCCCCCTGCTCGGCGCGAAAGCGCGCGCGACAATGCGGGCAGAGGCAGATGGCGGGCCAGAAGGTCATATCGTAGAAGAAACCATCGAAGTGATAGGGACCGAGGAGCTCGTCCAATTGCGCCAGCACGAAGGCGCGGTAGTCGGGATTGTTCGGACAACAGAGTCCGTAGCGCGACCCCTCAAAGCCTCCGCTCGCATACTGCGTATCCTGGCTGGCGGGCACCATGCGCCACTCGGGGTGGTTGAGGAAGGCCCAGTTGTTGTAGACGACGCTGTAATAGGCGCAACTATCGATCCGGCGTTCCTGCAGCAGCGTCAACGTCTCCGCCACGATGTCGCGGCCCTGTAGCCCCGCGTGTTGCTTGCCGGAGCACGTGGGCCAGTTACACAGGCCCACGTGCGATTGGCAGTAGAACATGACCGAGGTCAGCCCGGCCTGCGCATAGAGCTCCACCATGCGCGCCGGGTCGAACTGGGCGAGTTGCGCCGCATCCCAATCGGAGATATGCATATCCACGAGCATGCGGCGATAACCGCGTTCATACCAGGGTGTCGTCATTATTAACCTTCCAGCACGAGATCAGGGTTCTCCGGACCGAAATGCTTGAGCATGACGATGGGATCACTCGATGAGGGATTGGTGATGGTCACGCCGGCGCGCGCCGCCGCTTCACTGACGAAGAATTCATCGTGCGTCAGTTGTCCGAAGCGGATGAGCGCGGGGGTCTCGACCGACCAGACGCCCATGGTCCCGTGTCCCTGCATCATGATCATGCCGTAGGCGCCGCCGTCGCGGATGGTGACGCTGCGACCGGGCAGCACCGTCAATTCCTTCGCGCTGAAGTCGCTCGAGCGGTAGCAGATCCAGTTTTCGCGGTAGCCTTCGGCCTCCATCTCTTCCAGCGGGCGCACGGGGCGCGGGCGCATAAAATTGTGTTCGCCAAAGCACGGATCGACATTTTTCTCCCAGTCGATCACCTCAACGAGGTAGTCGAAATCGCCGACACGATCCGCCGGGGTATCCTTCCAGAGCAGCGATTCCGGCACGATCTGGTCGCCCACCAAGGATTGATACATGGCGAAGACGTCCGACGCTTTCTGCGGTTCGTAGGTGCACAGGCTACCCGGCGCATGCAGCACGCCCGGCGGCACGTTCCACCCGGTGCCCGGCTCCAGGCGATAGGCGCGCGAGAGGTTGGTGATTTTATTGTCGCCCTTGGTAAAATTCATCAGCGCGATTTTGGCTTGTTCCTTGGTGGTGCCGGGTTCAAAGCCGAAGAAGGTGTAGGGAAAATCCGCGCCATAGTTATTCACCTGCGGCGGGAAGAAGTACGCTTCCGGCTTGCCCAACTGCCCCACCAGGGTGGCATGCTCTTCGCGATGGTGGACATGGTGCGGCAGCGCGCCTTTGTTGTCAAAGAATTTCGAGTACATGGGCCAGCGGCCGTAGGCCTGCCACAGGCGCTCGCCGATGAGCGCGCCCTGCAGGACATCCACCGCGTCACGCAGCAAGAGCTGATTGCCATCGTCCACCACAATGAAGCTCAGCCCCTCGTTGGGGCTGGTGAGCGGGCCGTTGTCCGCCGGGGTGGTCGAGGAAAACCAACGCTCGTCCAGTCCGCCGCGTTCGCCGCCGAGGGCATAGTAATCATCCGGGTGCAGCTTGATGCGGCGTCCGGGGACGCAGAAAGAGCGAGGTACCCAGGCGGGCGCCAGGCGAACAATTCCCTGGCCTTGTTCCAACGCCCGCGTGGCGAGTGACGCATGCGACATGACCGATTCTCCCATCATAACTTGTGGTAGGCGTTTGTCCTGGTATCAGTATAGCGGATGCTCGGGGAAAATGGGCGCGCTGCTGCGGGGTAGATGGGGAAAGTGACAAGTCACAGTTGCGCGAGTGGACAATAACGGCAGGGACAGGCAGACCGTAAGTCCTTAGCACGGTTTTAGAAATTATCTCGCCGAGTGGAAATGCGCCGACTCAGCTCTACAGCAGAACTTGGCCTGTGCCTCGTCCCTCACGACCGCACTAATTCGTCGGGGATGTGTTCTCTGTTGCCGGTGCAGCCCCCTCGTCCACGGGGCAGGTCTCGGGGAGGTCATGTTTATGCAGTTGCCAATCGCGCGAGGCGGCATAGTTACGGACGCCGGCGAGGATCGCCTCGGCAGCCTTTTGCTGAAAGTTCGCTGACGCGAGCAGCGTCTCTTCACGCGTATTGTTGATAAAGGCGAGTTCGAGCAGCACGGACGGCATGCAGCTTTTCCGAACCACCAGATACCCCGCCGTGCGTACCCCGCCGTTGCGCAGGCTGAGATGGGTGAGTAACTCGCGATGGATCGCTTCCGCCAGCTTGGAACTGCGCGCGGTATTATAGTAGGTCTGCGTGCCGTTGGCGGTGTTCGGCTGCGGCATTGAGTTGCAATGCACGGAGACGAAGAGATCGGCATTATTATTATTGGCCAGCGCGGGACGGTCATTCAGCGGAATGAAGGTGTCGTCACACCGGGTCAGTAGCACCTTGGCGCCCGCGCCCTCGAGCAGTTTCGCGGCACGCAAGATGACGGCCAGGTTGATGGTTTTTTCCATGGTACCATTGACGCCCACCGCGCCGACATCGTGTCCGCCATGCCCGGCGTCAAGGACGATGGTCATGTTGCTGATATCGAAGGTGCCGATGAGCACGCGAAGGCCTTTCGGGTCTTGCTGTATCAGGTAACCGGCATCCTGGCGGAAGGTGATAGCGATGGTGGCGCCCACCTTGTCCGCGCTGCCGGTGACCTCGACTTTCTCCACAATTTTATCGTGCAAGGTGCGCACGCGGGCGGCAGTGAGGGCGTTCAGCCCATTCGGGATCGTCAACGTTAAGCGCGTTGCGTCCTTCTGGTAATCGGTCGTCAACTGTGCCGGACCGTCGGTGGTGATGGTGAGTTCCGATTGTTTGGCGGAGAACGCGCGCAGCGCCGCGGTGAGCAGGCTGATGGGGCCAGCAGGCGTGGGGGTCACCACCGGCGGGTTGATCATCGGGGGAGGCGCGACGGGCTTTTCGATCTTTTTGCCGACAAGAATGGTCACCAAGCACCCCTGTTCGGAGACCGTCGGCGCCAGGCACGCGGCTTCCGTCAGGTCCACGACCAGGCGTACCGTTGCTGGCGTATCACTGTATTGCGCCAGCCGCAGGCGCACGATGCGCCCCAGGTCGACCGGCACTTGTTGCTCGGCCATGCCGAGCGCGACATCTTTGAAGTCGAAGTAGGCGCGTGGGGGATTATCCATGTTCCCGCTCGTGAACTGCAGCGGGGCGGCGCAACGAACGAGGATGGCCTGGCCATCTCCGCGTGTCTCGGTGCTCACCGTGAGTATAGGGTGAATGGCCAGGGTGCGCGTGGTCGGGTCGAAATGCGCCTGGGCATGAAGGAGCGGGGCCAACGCCAACACGGGCAGGTAGAGGTCACCGTCGATGAGACGTGGGGCGACCATCCATTTCACTTTCCGGTTATCCACGGCAACGTTCAGCGAATCCTGCGCCAAGCGCAGGGTCGCAGTCGGCGTCATGATGGTCAGCGCGGCGCCTTTGCATGCGGCGCGCGCACCGAGTAAGCGCAAGGTGGGAAGCACCGGTGCGAGGACGTCATTCTTTTCGGCAATGAGCGGAGCCGTGAGCAGTTGCGTATGCCCGGCGACGATGAGTGTGTCTGCGAGGGCAATGCATGGCAACATGACTACAATTAGGCTGCAGATGAGAAAACGCCACTGCAAGACGGCCAGGCCTCCTTCTGCGGTAAGTTCAGTGTATCACGAGGGTATTGGATTGGCAATCCTGGCAGACCGCTCCCCGAACTTCCTGTGGGTGGGAATAGCGCCGTTATACCCGACAATCCGACCCTGAAAACACCGTGGCAATGAGGCAGTTGCCCTTCCCTGTCACTAACCTCTGACTCTGTGCCTGCCATCCCTGGGGATTGTCCATTATCTGGACGTTTCGGCGCTGTGTACGTGCTACCATCGCCCAAAAGAATGCTCCCCGTGGTTGCGCCGATATGTGTACACGCTTCGCCATGTTACGTCACAGTCATGCCAGTGCCGGGGGCCGTGATGGAGGATGCGCGATGACACGGGTATCAACCCTATACCTTTTGGCTCTTTCCGTACTGGCGTGCGCGGTGTGCGGATGTGGCGGCGGTGGTGGGGGCGGCGGCTCAACCCCGCAGGGGGCGACCGGCAGCGCCACCTTCGTGGTGGATTGGCCGGCGGCGCGTGTGGCGGACATTCCGGCGGCGGCGCACAGTGCGCGCATCCAGGTGTTGAGCGGCACGGCGGTATTGGCCACGCAGGATGTAGCGCGCCCGGCGGCCGGGGGACGCACGACCACACACTTTGGCTATTTGCCGAGCGGACAGCTCAGCTATGCGATCAGCGCTTACGCCCAGCCGCTCTGCGCGGGACAACCGATCAGTACGGCGAATAATCTGCTCACCGTGACAGGGGGACAGGACACACTCGTGCCCATTGCGGTCGAGAGTGCGAGCCCCATCAACACGGTGAGCGTCTCCGTCATCACCAGCACGGTGACTGTTGGCAGTACGATCACCGTGAATGCCGTGGCGCGGGACACCAACAACCAGCCGGTACTCGCCACCTTCACCTGGTTGTCCAGTGCGCCGACGGTGGCCACGGTGGATGGCAGCGGACACGTCACCGGCGTGAGTGTCGGGAGCGCGTTGATCACGGCCCGCGAAACCGGCACGGGAAAAACCGGCGGGGTGACGATTACGGTGACGGCGAAACCGGCGGGCAAGGTGCAAGTGACCGTTGCGCCGGGCACGTCGGGCATGCAAATTGGACAGCACGTCCAGTTGATGGCCACGGCACGCAACGACCTGGGACCGGTAACGACCACGTTTCATTGGGCGTCCGCACAACCGGCGATTGCCAGCGTCGATGCCAGCGGTTACGTGACCGGAGTGAGCGTGGGGAGTGCCGTCATCACGGCGACAGATAACACGTCCGCGCAGAGCGCAACCGCGACGATCAATGTGTCCGCGCCCGTCCCGTCGACGCCGTGGTCGGGAAAAATTGTCTTCGAATCTGACATGAGCGGCTCGTTGGAGCTGTATCTGCTCCGCCCCGATGGCAGCGTGCAGCAACTGACGTCAGATGGCACAAATAACGCCGACGCGGTGTTTTCGTACGATGGGACACAGATCGCTTACGATTCCGGCGCGGCGGGCAGCCGGCAAATCATGGGGATGAACGCCGGCGGTGGCGGGCGGCAAGTGTTAGTCACCAATGGCCTGGATAACGTCGATCCGGCATTCAGCCGCGATGGCAGCAAGCTGGCCTATGCCTCGGGCACGGCGACGATGCACGACATCTACGTGAAGGACCTGGCGAGCGGAACGACGACGCAACTCACGCACGGCGAGGGAGATAATTTACATCCCGGGTTCAGCCTGGACGGCAGTCAACTGGTCTTTTCCTCAAGCCGTGGCGGCAACTATGACATCTATGTCATGGGCGCAGACGGCGGTGGGATAACGCAACTGACGACGGAGTCGTATTGGGATGGGCATCCGATGTTCAGTCCGGATGGAGCGAAGATCGCCTTCTCCTCGAACCGCGCCGATGACCATACCGCGTACCAAACGCACCAGATGAACCCTGATGGCAATAGCCAGGTGCGCCTATTGAACGTGACGCATTGCTCGCGCACACCATGTTACAGCCCGGATGGCGCTCAGCTCGTTTTCGCCTCGAACCCGGATCGAAATTTCGACCTGTACATGGCCAGTGTGGATGGTTCCGGTTTCCACCTCATCTTTTCCGGACCGGGGCGCGAGATGCATCCATCCTGGGGGCCGGAGTAACCGGCGTTCCCCTGTGAAAACACGCTGCCCTCGCCTGGCGTGCAGGCGAGGGCAGCGGTCACATATCTCTGTTGCGCCACCCGTTTACGCCATGGCGGCAAGTTCGTCATCGGAGATTTCTACATTGGAAAAGACGTTTTGCACGTCATCGTTTTCCTCGAACGCGTCGAGCAGTTTCATCACCTGCTGCGCGTCTTTGCCGGTCACCGCGACGGTATTTTGCGGCACCATGCGGGTTTCGGCCTCTTCGGTTTTGATGCCGGCGGCTTCCAGGGCTTCTTTCACCGTATAGACATCACCGGGCGCGGTCGCGACCTCGTAGACGTCGTCATCGGCTTTCACGTCTTCAGCGCCGGCTTCGAGCGCGGCCATCATAATGGTGTCTTCATCGCCGGCGTCTTTGCTAATGATGATGATGCCCTTGTGGTCGAACATATAGCTGACGCAGCCGTTTTCGCCGAGGTTCCCCCCATGCGCGCGGAAGATGGAGCGCACTTCCGGCGCGGTGCGATTGCGGTTATCCGTCATGCACTGCACCATCACCGCCACGCCTGCCGGGCCGTAGCCTTCATAGGTGATCTCTTCGTACTGCACGCCCTCAAGCTCTCCGGTGCCGCGCATAATGGAGCGTTTGATGTTATCCTGCGGCATCGACGAATCTCGCGCCTTCTGGATGGCGTTGCGTAGACGAAGATTATTATCGGGGTCGCCACCGCCAGCGCGCGCGGCCGCGATGATCTCTTTGGCAAGTTTAGTGAAGGCTTTACCGCGTAGGGAATCCATTTTGCCCTTTTTAACGCGAATATTCACCCATTTAGAATGTCCTGACATACCGATGCTCTCCACTCATCCGGCGGGGTCATTTGTCCGTCGTGGGGCACGTTTTAACCCCAATCTGGTGTGGCCGGGAGATGTCGCATTATACCATATGGTGCGGCGACAGGCAAAAAGGTGGCAGGACGCGTGGAACAGGCTGATATCGCAGGCGGGCACGGGTTGTCCACCCGTGCCCGCCGTGACGGCGAATGCCCTCACGTTACGCGCTACGCGTTGCTGGGCGCGTACATCTCATGCTCGCGCAACCAGTAGGCCGGCGCTAACGCTGCAGCCAGACCCAACGCGCCGAGTAAGACCATGAACCCGCTCATGGTGGCCAGCACACCCGCGACGTTCAACGAGGCTGCCGCCGTTCGGCCTGTTGCGACCAGCGCGGCAATACCCCAGAGCAAATAGATGGCGCCGACGACGCCGGCGAACCAACGCAGTGAATTGACCGAGCGTACGGCGAAGCCGAACCAGAGGGCAATCACTGCGGTGATGAGCCAGAAGACCGATGTGGTCACCAGTGTGGCAGTTGTCCCGGCCCCGGTGACCAAGCGGGGAGCAACTAACCCAGCAATCCCCAGGATTAAGAGCATAATCCCGAGAAAGATCGAATACCATCGCGATAGCATCGTTCGTTTCCTCCTTGTCGCATATTACGGTTACTGCGACGCGTGTTGAGCATCATGGGCGCGCCTAGTACCAACCCCCTGCGCCTCCGATACGCGGTTCGTACTCGAAGTTTCCCGCATTTCATGCGCCATCATCGCGAAGCCATCATCATTTATGTACGGGTTTTTGAAGAGAAGGGGTGGCCTTGCTGGCGAAAACAACAACAAACTCCGGCTTCGAGGAAGCCGGAGTTTGTATGCTGATACCCGATGTCGATGAAGGATTAGCAGTTCGCGGATAAAGTCGGCTGCTAGCGCCCCATGCCAACGCGCTGGGCGCGCTGTTCGGTCTTGCCTTCGGTGGGCATGCTCGGGGCGACGATGAGTTCCGCCTTCTGCATCTCGCGCAGGTTGCGCGCGCCGATGGACCCCATGGAGAGTTTCAGGGCACCGATATAGTTCATCAGGCCGTCGTCGCGTTTGGCGGGCCCGAGCAGGATCTCTTCCAGCGTGCCGCGCGTGCCGACCTGAATGCGCGTGCCGCGGGGCAAGGTGGGCGAAGAGGTGGCCATGCCCCAGGAGAAGCCTTTGGCGGGAGCTTCCGTACTGGCGGCCAATTGGGAGCCGAGCATGACGGCGTCGGCGCCTGCCGCGATGGCTTTGCAGATATCGCCACCCGAGCGCATGCCACCATCGGTAATGACGGCGACGCGGCGTCCGGTGAGGCGCTCGTAGTCGTCGCGCGCAGCGGCGCAATCGGCGGTGGCGGTGACCTGCGGCACACCCAATCCGCAGACGCGGCGCGTGGTGCAGATGGCGCCGGGACCGATGCCGACGAGGACGGCGTCCGCGCCGGCGGCCATCAACTCGTAGGCGCCTTCATAGGAGCCACAGTTACCGATGACCAGCGGACATTGCACGAGGTCTTTAATGGCGGCGAAATCCGGTGCGGTATAGCGCTCGGCGATGTGGCGGACCGTGGTCACCGTGGAAATGATGGAAAAGACGTCCACGCCGCCGGGGCCGATCAGCTTGGCGATGCGCGCGGCGTTCAGGGGTGTGGTGGAGACCATGACGGGCACGCCGGCCGCTTTGACCTCGGCGATGCGCTGGAGAATGAGCTCATCTTTGATGGGCGCCCGATAGACATCCTGAATCAACGAGACGACTTCCTCCGGTCCGGCCTGTACGATGCGGTCGATGGCCTCCTGCGGATTGTCATACTTCGTCTGTACCCCTTCCAGGTACATCATGGCCATGCCGCCCAATTTCCCCATGGTGATGGCAAATTTGGGATCGACGAGCGCATCGAGTGAGGCGCCGACGATGGGCAATGGCACCGTCAAGTTGCCCAGTTGCCAACTCACATCTACTAATTCCGGATCGATAGTTTGCGCACCGGGAACCAGCGCGACTTCGTCGAAGCCGTAAGTCTGCCGTGCCATACGATTGCGCCCAATTTCAATAGCCATGTTACAAATACCCCTTGGTTTACGTGTCAGGTGGAAGTTATTACTCAGTTCGTGCTAAGGGTTACAGATTCCTTTCCCGGTAGGAATTCCTCTGCGATTTCCTGCACGCCGTCAGCCGCGACGGCGTATAGCCTATCATACCCGCGCGGCCGGCGCCTTGCACTTCTGCGGGCGGATGATGCCATTCTGCGAAGACAGCATATTTGCGGGTTTTTCGCAGCAGGGACTCCAGGGTACGAGCGGGAATTAGAGCACTTAGTACTCGTGGAGGTGGCGGATGCTAACCCATGATGAAGCGATGCATTTGATCGACGCGGCATTACGGCATTCGCCGGCCGATCAGACCGAAATCGTGTTGTCCTTTACGGAGCAGGGATTGACGCGCCTGGCGAACGGCGGCATCCACCAGCATATGGCGATGGCTAACGGGGAAGCGCGGGTACGCGCGGTCCTCGGCACGCGGGTCGGCGTGGCGACGTCCAACCGCTTGACGGCGGAGAGTGTGCGGGAACTCGTGGATCAGGCGGTGGCGATCGCCCGTGTTTCGGAGCCGAATCCGGAATGCGCGGTGTTGCCCACGCCGGAGACTGCCGAGTATGCGGGGTTGGCCGGCGCGGTGCCCACGCCGATTCTCGAGGTGGCGCTCGATGCGCTGACACCGGAACGCCGAGCCGATGTGGCCGCCGTGCTGGTGCAGACCGCGCAGGGGAACGGCGTGACGGCGGCCGGGCATGTCGCGAGCGCGTTGAGCGCGCTGGCGGTGGGGAATTCGCATGGTGTCCGCGCCTATCATCGCTGGCCGTCTTGCGGCATCATGGCCATCATGACGCAGCCGGGCGCGTCGGGGTACGCCGATTGGGCCGGGACCGATTTATCGACCGCCCCGGCGGCGGAGATCGCCGCGCGGGCGTGTCGTAAATGTCTGGCGAGCCAGGGCGCGACGACGGTGGCTCCCGGAGCGTATACGGTCATTCTGGAGCCGCCCGCGGTGGCGGAGATGCTCGCCATGCTGGCGTATATCGGGCTGGGTGCGACGGCGTTCCAGGAGGGACGCAGCTTCATGAGCGATCGCGTGGGCGAGACCCTGGTGGGGGACAATATCTCCTTGCGTGATGATACCTACCATCCCGGGATGCTGACGATGCCTTTTGATTTCGAAGGGACGCCCAAGCGTGTCGTGCCTTTCTTCACGCATGGGGTCGCGCGTGGGGTCGTGCATGACACGGCCACCGCGCGCAAAGCGGGGGTCGCGTCCACCGGTCATGCGCTGCCCGCGCCCAACCCCGCGGGTCCGCTTCCCATGCACCTCGTGCTGGATACCGGTGACCAGACGATGGATAGTCTCATTGGTGGGGTGGAACGCGGAATATTGGTAACACGTTTTCACTATGTGAATATCGTACACCCCAAGGAGACAACGCTCACCGGCATGACGCGCGACGGCACGTTCCTTATCGAGGATGGTTCGCTGACGCACGCGGTACAGAATATGCGCTTTACGCAGAGCATCCTGGCAGCACTCTCGCAGGTAACGGGCATCGAACGCCATCAGACCAGCATTAATCAGGAAGGCTTGTATTGTCTGGCGCCCGCGTTGCGCATCGCCCAGTTTACCTTTACGAGCTAGCAGCTCGTGCGGTGAAGCGCTTGTGCCTACCTTGGGTATGCGCTCGTATGGTTTAACTCCGTGCCGGCGCAGGGTAATTGTTAACAGTCCTTGTAATATTCATGCAGACTTGCTATTGAAAGGGATACCATGGCGAAACAGCAGATGCCTTTCTCGCCGCATCCACCGCCTCCGGTAATCACCCGGCGCATCTCGTGGCGTCAGCGCATTTTTCGATGTCTGTCGCTCTGTGAAATCACCGCGACGTTTTGCTTGCTCTGTGCTGCCGGTCTCGCCCTCTTCCTCTTCGCCTTAGGTGTCAACGGCCAGATGCAATGGCCGTATATCGCGCAAGCGACGAAGCTGTTTGTGTTCATGTTCGGGGCAGGCGCCACCCTCCTGCTGGTTGCGCAATATCGTGCGTTATGGGTCGGATGGCTTGGTATCTTCTTCGGGATGCTGTTCGCCAATTGCCCGGTGCTCATCGCGATGCTCGCCGCCCATCTGCATTTCGTGACCGAAACGACGTTACTCGTTTACCTGTATGGGCTGCTGCCGGGATTAGGGAAATACCTGCTCATTCTCTCGGTCCTGCAGATCATCTTGGCGAATATCGACACGGTCGCCCATAGCCGCGTGCTTATCGCCGAGCGATTTCGCCCTGCACGCGCCGATGGCAATCGCGCCACGAGCCGTATCCCACAATGCTGGGAAATGTATGCCTGCCCAGACGGGGTACGCGAGAAATGTCCGAATTACCTCGACAAGATGACCTGCTGGAAACGCCGACGAGGTTGTTATTGCGATCACCAACTCGCCTCGTTCCTCTACCGGCAACGGGAAGAGATCATCGCGGAACCAGAAAAACCGTATCACCTGGACTTAACCCATGTGCCCGATATCGAGTCCTATCCCGCCCGTATGCGTAGCGCCCCACCGCGCTCCTGGCACGTACAACGTGATTATTGCCATAACTGTGCGGTCTATTTGGAGCACCAGGGCGTAAAATATCGCCGCTACAATTGGATATTTTTACCCATCACACTGGTACTCGTCGCGTTTTGCTATCGTAGTTTCCACTTCGCCTACAATGTCTCGGCACGCTTTCTCGATGTACTCTCCAAGCAGTTGACAGTGTCAGGACACCTGCCGGCGGGATTTTCGGGCGATGCCTCCTCATTAGTGGGCAGTCCGTACGAATATGTGCTGCTCTTCGCGCTCTCGCTACTGTTGATGAGTTATGTCGTGGAGTGGACCGATCGCTGTCTGCTGGAATGGATGTGGTGAGTCCGCCACGTGTCCGCGCCAGCGCAGGGCGGTGAATCGCTGGCAAGTGCAGGGCATTACGTCGGTGGCGTGGAAAATTATCGCTATGGCGTTTCAGCATTGTGGGATAATTGGACTGGGCTTGTTGGGCGGAAGTCTGGCGTTGGACCTGCGGCGGGAGTTTCCGGCGCTACGCATCACCGGTATCGCACGGCGTGAGCAGACGCTGGCAGATGCCGCGAACTTGCGTGTGGACGACGTGCCGGTATTCACACACCTCGCCACGGAGCTGGCCGAGGTGTGTACGGCTGACCTGGTGGTGTTATGCACGCCGGTGCAGACCATCATACAAACGCTTGCCGCCTTGTCGCCCTGTCTCGCACACGGGGCGCTCGTCACGGACGTGGGGAGTACCAAGCGCGCCGTGATGAACGCCGCGAGCACGGTACTGCCCCCGGGAGTCGCCTTTATTGGTGGGCACCCCATGGCCGGCTCCGACCGCGCCGGCCTGTCGCACGCGCGCGCCGGGCTGTACCGGGGCGCGACATGGGCCTTGTGCGTGCCACCTGGCCAGGAGGCGGCCGCTGAAAGATTGGCCGCGCTGCTCGCACGGTTGGGGGCGTGTCCGCTGCCCATTGCCGCCGACGTCCATGATGACCTCGTGGCGCTGACCAGCCATTTGCCGCACGTGGTGGCGGCGGCGGTCACGAATCGTGTGTTGGGCAGCCTGTATGGGGATGCCGTCCTGCCCTTTATCGCCGGTGGCTTTCGCGATACCACGCGCGTTGCGGCGGCGAACCCCGCGATGTGGCGGGATATATTGCTGACCAATCGTGACCGCGTGGTGGCCGCCTTGGATGCCTTACTCGTCGAACTGGACGGCTGGCGCACGGCGATCCGCTCCGGCGACGCGCCCCATGTCGAAGCCTTACTCACGACCGCCCACCATCGCCGCGAACGCCTGAACCACGACTAACGCCACCCGCAGCGCTTGCGCGGTATGATGAAAAAATATCGCGCAGATCTTGTCATATCTACCGCCGGATACGCTATACTATCGCTATGCCGTTCGCAGAGACGATCGATTTTGCGCTGCTCTATTCCTCGGAGGCGTTTGCGGATTTTTCCGCCACCGTTCGGGAATTGCTCGGCCTGCCGGTGGCGCTCTATCCCCCCGATAGCCTGGAATGCAAAAGTCTCTTCCGCAACAGCGAAATGAGCCCACTCTGCCTGCTGATCCGGTCGCACCCTGACGGCTTGCACTGTTGCCAGGCCGATGAACAAGCGCGTTTTGCCCGGGCCATCGCCACGCGACGTGGTCTGCATGCGCGCTGTCACGCCGGACTCATCGACGTGGCGGTGCCGATCTTTCACCGGGGCGCGGTGGTGGCGGTGCTTTCCTGTGGCCAGGTGCTCCCCACACCGCCCAGCGAAGCGGGATTGGATGCGTTTTGCGCAGTGAATGCCCGCTTTGGCTGGGCGCCGGATGCGCTGCGCGCGGCATATTTCCACGCGCCATATCTGGAACGCGAAAAAATCGTCGCGGGCTTGAAGCTGATGAATCTTTTCGCCGAGCATCTCTGCGAAATGGCCCACCTGCGCTTTGCCTGGGAAGCCTCCAGTGGACGGCAGTTGATCACACAGGCCCTGGCATTCATGCAGGAGCATCTCGGCGAGCGCCTCACGCTGGCGCAAGTTGCCGCCCACGTCCACTGCTCCCCCGGGCATTTCTGCAAGCGTTTCCATCAGGTGCTGGGCATCTCGTTCATGGGCTATCTGCAGCAAAAGCGTGTAGAAGCCGCACAAGAACACCTGCGCCGGACAGCCTTGCCCATTACGGCAATCGCCTTTGAAAGTGGGTTCAACAGTCTCAGCCAGTTCAACCGGACCTTTAAGAAGATGACCGGTCACTCGCCACGGAGCTATCGAGAATCCTTCCGCGCCACCATCGACTAACCAATGCGCTGACCGGTGACTGATTGCTGCGGATAGCATACGTATTGTGTTATGTCGTGTCTGTATCGTGGTGTGAGCAAGGTATAGCGTTTAGCGTATGGCGTCTTGCTGTAGCAGGTTGTCACGTCCGTGCCTTCGCTTGGTACCCGTAGCGGGGGGGGGG
>DASXVL010000451.1:0-2762 GCA_036504255.1 Armatimonadota bacterium
CAAAGGAACGCCGATGACTCCCACATCGTTGTTAACCTCCCGCCTCGCCGAGAGCGCCTTCACTCGCGTGATTGCGTTCGGCTCCTCCAATACGGAACGGCGTTTGGCCGGCATGCACTGGTTCGATTGTTTTGAACTCGCCTGCCGACACACGTATGGGCCACACCTCGCCTGCATCAATAGCGGGCGCGGCGGCGATACTACGCGTGACCTGCTCGAACGATTTGAGCGCGATTGCCTCGCCTATCGGCCAAACCTGGTATTCCTCACGGTCGGCGGTAATGATTCAAATCCGGACCGTGCCCTCGGAGTCGTTGAGTATAGACGAAACCTGGAAACGATTATCGCGCGGCTGCGAGCGCTCGACTGTGCGGTGGCGCTGCAGACGTACTATGCGGTGGATGTTAGCGGGATAAGCGAGGCGCATGCAACAATGTTTTTCGCCATGATGGATACGGTGCGCGCGGTGAGCGCGGCGTCCGGGTGTCTCTTGCTCGACCACCTGGCGCGCTGGGAGCTGTTGCGTACACAAGCGTATGATGTGTACGCACGCCTCATGCAAGACCCGATGCACGTCAACACGCTCGGGAATCAGGTCATCGGACTGGATATTGCGCGGGCGTTTGCGCTTAGCCTCCCCGACGATGTCTATTTCCGCGAAGCCTACGCCGTACAAGCGTTGCTTGATCGCCTGAGCGCCGAGTAAAGTGCGACCGCAAGGAGTCATCGATGTCACTGAACACCCTACCGCTTGCCGATCAGGTCTATAACTTGTTGCTGGAGGATATCTTCGCCGGAAAACGTCCGGCGGGCGAAAAGATCAGCGAGGAATCGATTTCTGTTGAGTTCGGCATCAGCCGTACGCCGGCACGGGAAGCGCTCATGCGCCTGGCCGCCGACGGTCTCATCGACCGCACCGCGCGCAAAGGCTGCCGTATCAACGCCATCAATCGCGCCGCGCAACGCGACCTGGTGGAATGCCGGGCGCGCATTGAAGCGCTGGCGCTCGAGCTCGGGCTGGACGACATCCCCGTCAACGCACTGGACTCCATCGCGCAATTGCTCGACGATGCGCGGCGCACACACGACACCAAGGCGTCACTGGCGGCCGATGATCTGCTGCATGGTCTCATCGCCTCTGCATGCCCCAACCGCACGCTTGCCGCTATCATGGAGAATCTCATCTGTAAATGTAAAGCGTTTCGCGCATATCGGGCAGCCTCCGCCGATGCCACCATGATTTGTGATGAACGCGCCGCGATCATCCAGGCCATTCGCCAGGGCGACCGCGCCAGCGCCTGTCGCCTGCTCGCCGAGCATATCCGGCACGGAGCGCCCGCGTGAACAAACGGCTATTGTTACCGCTCGGGCTCACCGGCGCGCTACTCACCGCGTTGCTCTTCCCCATGCCGGGTCTCTGGCTCGCCCGTCATCAGACCGCATTTCTCTTTGTCGCGGCGATGTTCCTGATCAATGGCTACCAGACCAATCTGCAGGCGTTTCCATGCAGCCGACGCTTTCTCGGCGCCTTCATCTTGACTGCGCTCATGGCCTTTGTGGCAGGCTGGCTCGGACACCTCGTCACGTCGCTGGTACATTTTGATGCCACCATCGCCTTGGGGCTGGTCATTATGAGCGCGATGCCACCGACGCTCTCCTCGGTGGTCGTCATTACCAAAGAAAGCGGCGGCGACACGCTCTGGTCACTGCTCATGACTATCGGGCTCAGTCTGCTTGGCATCGTGACCATACCGCTCATGCTCACCGCGCTACTCGCGCGGACGTCCGTCGCGTTGCCGGTGTGGCCGCTATTCGCCGACCTGAGCCTGAGTGTCCTCGTGCCCTTTGCATTAGGCGTCCTCTTGCAGCGGCTTATCCGCAAAGAACCCACACCACTCGTAAACCTGCTGCCGACCCTCTTGATAATCATCTTGTCCTACATGTCCTTTTCCGCCGGACGAGAGAAGATCATCACGAACTCCGCCCTCACGCTCATCAGCATTATCGTCGCCGCGCTGGCGATTCACCTAACGCTCTTCGTTACCGCGCTTGGCCTCGCCAAGCTCTGCAGATATTCGCTCGCCGAGCGCAAAGCCATCGCCTTCATCAGTTCACAGAAAACACTACCAATCGCGATCGGCGTGCTCGCATCACTTGGGGTCACCGGCGGAGCGGCCGCCGTGCCGTGTGTGATCTTTCATTTTGTGCAACTGCTCTGTGATTCCGTCATCGCCTTCCGTTGGCGCACTCACGCTTCCGTAGCGCGAACGCGCATCGAGACTTCGGCAAACGTCGCCTCGCCTTCGTTCACAAAGACGCCAAGGTTTCCATCCCGATGATCATACATGCGGCAGGATAAGGCGACCCGGTTATCCGCATAGACGACCAGGTTCGTGCCATCGACAAGGAGCTGCAAGGAAATCGCTTCTCCGGGAGCCATCGCCAAGGGGCGCTCCAGCATGAAGGGCTCGTCACCCTTGCGTGGCCACCGGTCGATCACCAGGCGCTGGTTCGCCGGTTCCAGGCGCACCTGGTAGTAGCGGTCAAGTGCGCCATCGGCGCGCAGCAGCAGCCCACAGCTCTGCGTGCCGGGCGTGTAGGTGATCGTTGTTTCGAGCAGGCATTCGTCCGGCATCTCCCCGAGCGTGAGCATGGACATTCGCCCGACGGCTTGCGCGGCGAGGGTGTTCTCCTGTACTTGCCACTGGCCCAATACGGGAGTGGCGTTGAGTGCTTGGCGTTGTGTAAAGGCGGCAGGGATT
>DASXVL010000452.1:0-15358 GCA_036504255.1 Armatimonadota bacterium
CGCTCTTTGCCAATGGCTTGGGCACGTTGAGTGTGCTCAGCCGCATCGTCTACTTCCTGGTCGGGCTCTCCGGCATCTGGCTGCTGTTCACCCTGCTCCCGATGGTGAGCACGCTCCCGGAATATCGGCAAGCCCCATCCACCACGATGTAAGCAAAGCGTGACCTGGCAAAGCCCCCGCGGCGACACCCGCCGCGGGGGCTTTGTGTCACGGACACCACATGCGCGGTATCGCTCAGCCACTGACAGCGGAGCATTTATTCTATACTAGGCCTACGTTCCCAGGAGAGCGTTCCAGGAACCCACACCGAAAGGACCAACCATGGACCGCGAACAAGGTCTGAAATTTTACCGGCAGATGGTGCTCATTCGTCTGTTCGAAGATAAGGCCGGAGAGCAATACGGGCGCGGCAAAATCGGCGGCTTCCTGCACCTGTATATCGGGGAAGAGGCCTGTGCGGTGGGCGCGATCAATGCGCTGCGCCATGAGGACTATGTCATCACCCACTACCGCGACCACGGCCATGCCATCGTGAAAGGCTGCTCGCCGCGCAATGTCATGGCCGAGCTCTACGGCAAGGCCACCGGCGTCAGTCACGGCATGGGCGGGTCCATGCACCTCTTCTGCGCGAAGAATCGCCTGATGGGCGGCTATGCCATCGTCGGGGGCGGCCTGCCCATCGGCACCGGCATCGCGCTCGGCATCCAACATCGTAAAGAGAATCTGGTCTGCCTGAACATCTTCGGCGACGGGGCGGTGAACGAAGGCGAATTCCACGAATCGCTCAACCTGGCGGCGCTGTGGAAATTGCCCGTGGTCTTCTTCTGTGAAAATAACCAATACGCCATGGGCACCCCGCTGAGCAAATCCTCCGCGGTGCCGGAAATCTACAAGCGCGCGGAAGCTTATGCCATGTCGTCACAACAGGTGGATGGCATGGACGTCGATGCCGTGCACCGCGCCGCGGTCGAGGCCGTCGAGCGCGCGCGCCGCGGGGGCGGTCCATCGCTCATCGAGGCGATCACCTATCGCTACAAAGGGCATTCCATGGCCGACGCCGTGCTCTACCGCACGCGCGAAGAGGAAGAGGGCTGGCGGCCGCGCGACCCCATCGCCCTCTACCGCCATCGCCTGCTTGAGCAAGGGATGGCGACGGAGGAGGCCCTGACGGAAATCGAGCGCCAAGCCGACGCCATCGTCGCCGACGCCGTGCAGTTTGCCGAAGAGAGCCCGGAGCCGACCTTGGACGAAATGTACCGCGACGTCTATGCCGCGTAGCCCTGCTGTCAATCAGGCGTGAGCTTCCACTGGAGTATACTTATATGGCCATCATCACCTACCGCGAAGCCATTCGCGACGCACTACGCGAGATGCTGCACGATCCCGCGGTCTTCCTCATGGGGGAGGATATTGGGACGTATGGCGGCGCGTTTGCCGTCACCAAGGGCTTTCTCGCCGAATTCGGGGAAGAGCGCATCCGCGACACCCCCATTTCCGAGTCGATCATCGTCGGCGCGGGCATCGGCGCGGTGATGGCGGGGGCGCGCCCGGTGGTGGAGATTATGACCATCAACTTCACCCTGGTCGCCTTCGATATGATCGTCAACCACGCGGCGAAAATTCACGCCATGTCCGGCGGGCAGGTCAATATCCCGCTCATCATGCGCACCGTCACCGGCTCCGGCCGGCAACTGGGCGCGCAGCACTCGCAGAACATCGAGGGGCATTACGCCATGGTGCCGGGGCTGAAAGTCGTCGCCCCGGCCACCCCGGCCGACGCGAAAGGCTTGCTGCTCGCCGCCTATGACGACCACAACCCGGTCTTCTTCGCCGAGCACTTTGACCTCTACAGCATGAAAGGCGAGGTACCCGCCGAGGCATACCGCATTCCGCTGGGCAAAGCCGCCGTGGCGCGCGAAGGTAGCGACGTGACGCTCATCGGCTATTCGCGCATGACGCAAGTCTGCCTGCAGGCCGCCGCCTTGCTTGCCGACCAGCAGATCTCCGCCGAGGTCATCGATCTGCGCACGCTGCGCCCGTTGGATATGGAAACGCTCATCGCTTCGGCGCGCAAAACGCATCATGTGGTACTGGTGGAAGAAGCCGCCAAAGGCACGAGCATCGGCGGCGATATCATCGGCGAGTTGCAGGAATCGGTCTTTCACGACCTGCTCATGCCCATTCGCTGGGTCGCCGGCGCGCCGGTGCCCATGCCCTATAATCGCACGTTGGAACGCCTGGCCATTCCCAACCCGGAAGTCGTCGCCGACGCCGCCGCGCAAATGCTCGCCGAGCGCAAACGGCACGCCGCCTGAGCGGCGGGAAGACAGCAGCCTGGTATCAGCAGCACTGCAGGTTAGCCTAATGTCAGCAGCACTGTTTGGAAGCCGATGGAGGGCCGCAGCCCGGAGTCGCGCCCAGCCTGCCGCGAGAGGCATGTCCGGGGATGTACTGTCGGCAGGCTGAGCGCGACTGCGGTCGGCTTCCAGACAGTGCTAAGGACTTCAGGCTGGCTTGGCGTCACGAGGGCTACCCTATCATTAAGGAGAGAAATTATGCCGACAAGCGAAGTCATCATGCCCCAACTGGGTTTCGATATGACGGAAGGCACCCTGCAGCACTGGCTGAAACACGAGGGCGACCACGTGGAACGCGGCGAAGCAATCGCGGACGTGGAGACGGACAAAGTGACGCTGCAGATCGAGTCCTACGCCACCGGCACGCTGGCGCACATCATCCGCCAGGAGGGCGAGGTGGTGCCGGTGGGGGAGAAGATCGCGGAGATCGAAGAGTAATCATTTCCGGTAAAAAACCCGGAGCGACACCCCAGGCCCGCGGAAGGAGACCACCATGGCATCCATGCGTCAGGCCATTGCGCGCCATATGACCTATAGCAAGCAGAATATCCCGCATTATTACCTCATGATGCGCGCCGAAATGAGCGCGACGATGAATCGCCGAGAGGAATGGAACGCCGGGCGTGCCAAAGAACGCACCGTGACCGTCAACGATCTCATCGTCAAGGCCACTACGCTGGCGCTGCAGGCGCACCCCGAGTTCAACGGCTACTACCAGAACGACGCCTTCACGCCCCAGGAGCGCATCAACATCGGCGTCGCCATCGCGCTGCCCGACGGGCTGCTCGCCCCCGCCATTCTCGACTGCGGGACGCGCTCGTTGGACGACATCGCCCAGCACAGCCGCGAACTCGCCGCCCGCGCGCGCGAAAAAACGCTGCGCGCCGAGGAATACACCGCGGCGACCTTTACCATCACGAACCTGGGGATGTATCATGTAGAAAGCTTCACCGCCATCATCGTGCCGCCGCAAGTCGGCGTTCTCGCTGTGGGTAGCCTCACCGAGGTTCCCGCGCTGTTGGACGGAGAGCTCATTACCGAACGCCGCATGGCGCTCACCCTCTCTGGTGACCACCGCGCCACCGATGGCGCTGAGGGCGCGCGCTTCCTGGGAGAAATTGTCTCGTGCCTACAGAATCCGGAACTACTGTTCGTGTAGCTCGCCGCTACCGCCCCGATGACCCCCGCTTGGCCCACAATGGCCCCGTCGCCCGCCCCGAGTGGCTGCGCGTGGTCGCCCCGACGGGGGAGAATTACCACGAACTCAAGGCGCTGGTGAGCGAGCAAAAGCTGCACACTGTCTGCGAAAGCGCGCGCTGCCCGAACATCGGCGAGTGCTGGCAATCGCGCACGGCCACCTTCCTCATCCTCGGCAATACCTGTACGCGCGGCTGCGCCTTCTGCGCCGTCAGCGCCGGGCAGCCCACCGAGTACGACCTGGATGAGCCGCGCCGCGTCGCCGAGGCGGTGGCCACGCTGCAGCTCCGCTATGCCGTGGTGACCTCCGTCACACGCGACGATCTGGCGGACGGCGGCGCGTTCATCTTCGCCGAAACGCTGCGCGGCATCCGCGCGCGCATCCCCGCTTGTCGCGTGGAAGTGCTCATCCCCGACCTGCAGGGCGACCACGCCGCCCTCGCCACCATCGTGGAGGCCAAGCCCGATGTGCTCAACCATAACATCGAGACCGTGGCGCGCCTCTACACGCTGGTGCGCCCACAGGCCGACTACCGCCGCTCGCTCGACCTGCTGCAACACGCCCGGCAACTCGACCCGACCATGACCACGAAATCCGGCATTATGCTCGGGCTTGGCGAACGGGACGAGGAGATTGAGCAGACGCTGCGCGACCTGCGCGCCGCCGATTGCCAGATTGTCACCATCGGGCAGTACCTGCGCCCGTCCACCAACCACGTGCCGGTGCAAAAGTATTACGCCCCGGAGGAATTCGCGCGCTTCGCCGATTTCGGTCACGCGCTCGGCTTCCAACACGTCGAGTCCGCCCCCCTGGTGCGTTCGTCATACCACGCGCGCGAGCAAGCCGACGCCTGATCCGTATCCGTGAGAGGTCACCTGCCCATGCCGACGCTGACGATCCTGCTCAATAACGAGTTGCCGCCCGACTTCAGAGCGGAGATCGCCGCCGCCGTGCCCCAGGTCGTCTTCCTGCGTGCGGAGGATATCGCGGAGGATCCGTCGCTGCTCGCCCAGGTGGAGATCGTCTACGGCGGTCTGGAGCGCGAGCAGTGGGCGCACGCGCCGCGCCTGTGCTGGGTACAGACGACGTGGGCGGGGGTGGAAGGCCTGCTCACCCCGGAAGCGCAAGCGCACCCGGCGCGCATCACCAACGCGCACATTCATGCCGAGCCCATCGCCGAGCACCTCTTCGCCATGCTGCTCGCCCTCGTGCGCGCGCTGCCCACCGCGTGGGCGCAGCAGCAAGACCAGCGCTGGGATAGCGGCCCGCTGCGCCACCAGGTACGCAGCCTGCAGGGCAGCACCCTCGGCCTGCTCGGGCTCGGAGCCATCGGCCAGCGTGCCGCCGCCATCGGCCATGCCTTCGGCATGCGCGTCATCGGCCTGCGGCGACGCACGGGTGCGGTGCCCGGTGTGGCGCAGGTGTTCACCGAGTCGCAAAAGGAAGAGATGCTCGCGCAGTGCGATGTGCTCATGAACACCTTGCCGCTCACGCCGCACACGCTGCACTTTATCGGCGCTGCGGAGCTGACCGTCATGCCGCGCCACCTGCTACTACTCAACGTCGGACGCGGCGGCACCATCGACACCACGGCGCTCGTCGACGCGCTGCAGACCGGGGAAATCGCCGGAGCCGCCCTCGATGTCACAGATCCTGAACCGCTCCCGCCCGACCACCCGCTCTGGCGTCTGCCCCAGGTACTCATCACCCCGCACTACGCCGGGCAACACCCGGACAACCCCCGTCGCGCCGCACAGCTCTTTCTGGATAACTTGCGCCGCTACCTGGCCGACGAGCCTTTGTGCAATGTGGTGGATAAGGCGAGTGGGTACTGAGGGGTTGAACCTTGATTTTTGGGATTATGGGATGTACATGATTTCCGTTTTCCATCCTCCCATCAAGCAAATCATGAAACTCAAGGTTCAGACACGCTTCCGCCGCAATGCCGCCCACCAGCGCGCGGGCCAGTCGCGGTACATAAACGGCTTTTCGAGGAAGAGGAAGAGCAGGGCGCAGATGATAATGACCGGCGGGAAGAGCAGCATGCTCTGTGTCAGCAAATTGAAGCCGTAATGCCCGGGGAGCATGAGCCGGGTCGTCAATGGCGACACCATATTGATGACCGCCTCGTGGTAGAGGTAGAGGGTATAGCACATCCCCCCGATCACCACTAGCAACGGATGGGTGACAATGCGGTTGGCCCAGACCCCGCGGAACGCGCCCATATAGGCCACGAGAATAAGCAGCGGGACGAGGACGAGAGAATTCCATTCAAATTGCAGCACGGCGACGATGCCCACCATCGCCAGCGCCGTGTAGATATCCCAGGCATAGTGCTGTTTCGGACGTCCCTGCCACTCGGTGAGATAGACATCGGCCAGAAAAAAGCCCACCATGAAGTACTGCACTTGTCCGAGCAGCGAGAGGGAAAAGTGATGGAAGGCGATCCCCACGCCGATAAGCAACAGGAAGGCGAGACGGCGCTCGCCCACCGATCTGATAAGAAATAAACGCGTCAGCAGCGGCGCAAGCAGGTAAAACTGCACCTCGACTTCCAACGACCAGGCCACAAAATTGATCAGGCTTCCCTTGCCGTACACCAGGTTGTGCACGTATCCCAGGCTGGCGAGCAGGTGCGGAAAGAGCGGTGTCCGGTGCACCGTCGGAAGCAGGAACACGAAAAACAGCAAGAGATTGATGATATAGGGCGGTTCCAGGCGCGTCACGCGCCGGAGAAAGTAGCGTTTGAGATTGGGCGCGGGCTCCTGCTTCAGGAAGCGGGACGCGAAGGGCAGCGCGAGGATGAAGCCGCTGAGCGCAAAGAACAACTGCACGCCGATAAACCCCTGTGAGGCAATGGCGTAGAAGGGGTCGAGATAATATTGCGGTGAGGTATGGCGCACCATCGCGGCCAGATACATGTTGATATGAAAAATGATCACGGTGGCGATGGCAAAAAAGCGCAGGCCGTCGATCTCGGGGATGAATGAGCCCGACGACGTAACACGAGAAAAGCGATGCAAAAATGCATAGCCGGACCAGCGGGACTGGCCCGTCGGTCGCGTCTCTCGTATGGATGGCTCACTCACTATGGCTGCTCCCGGTTCGGCGTATCGTATTCTTGTGTTTGGCATCAGCGCCTTGATCACCTGTACCCTGTCCAAATGATAGTTATGCACACGGCGTTCGTAGTGACACGGCATGCCGTGTCACTACGAACGTAAATTACCTGTGCTAACTGATCTGCGCTCCCGCGACATCCAAGGCGATGACGGGCAGTTGCAGGCCATGCAATTCTTTCGGCAAGTGGAGCCAGATCCCATTTTCGCCAGCCTCAAAACGCACCGGCTGGCCGGATTCCAGCACGGTGGCGGCGAGCGGCGTGTTCTGCACGCCGTCCACAAATAGTGCCGTGCCGGGGGTGACGTCCCATAGGTGCAGATAGAGCCGGGTAGCGTCCGCACTGGTGCGCGCGGTGACACGGCCCCAGGGCATCTTGCCCAGCGGGCTGGCCTGTGTTCCATAGATGGATTCGCCGTTCACCTCGAGCCATGCGCCAATTTCACGCAGGCGTTTGATGGCGGCGTCCTGAAAACGCCCGTCGCCCATCGGCCCGACATTGAGCTGATAGTTCCCGCCGAGCGACGCGTTGCCGATCAAATTCTGCAGCAACTGCTGCGTACTCTTCCAGTCGAAATCCAACTTGTGGTATGCCCAGGAGTCGTTGAGCGTGCCCGATGTCTCCCACGGCTTGGCAAAACCGGCGTCCGGGAAGTCGTTGTCCATCGTCGAGATGAAGTCGACGCGCTCGGACGGCTGCAGAAATTGAATTCGGCTGTTGATGAGACACTTCTCGCTCAGGCTGCGAATGAGGGAGATCAATTCATCCTGGCGTTCCGCGGTAATATAGCGATAGCTATCTTTGTTCCACGTGTCGAACCAGAAAAACGCGGGATCATAGTTCTCGATCAGTTCGCGCACTTGCACCAGGCATTTGTGCTCCCAGTAGTGCGCAAAGGCTTCCTCGCTCGGGTGCTGATATTCCTCGTTCTCCATATGCGTCGAGCAGATATCGCCACCGGTGCCTTCCCAGTCTTGCCAGTGCGAGTAATAGAAGCCCAGCTTTACGTCATACTTCTTGCACGCCGCCGCCAACTCTCCCAGAATATCGCGTTGCAGCGGGGTCGCGTCCATGACATTGTAGCGCGACGCCTTGGTCGGCCACAGCGCAAAGCCTTCATGGTGCTTGGCAGTGATCAGGAAGTAGCGCATGCCCGCGTTCTTCGCTTCGCGAATCCACGCGTCGGCATCGAACGCCTGCGGGTTAAACTGGGCGACCAATTGCTGATATTCCTCACGCGGAATATGCTCCGAGGCCTGCAGCCATTCGGAGTAATTGTGCTTGGCCTTCTTGCCCAGCCAGATACCGGCAGGCACACTATACAATCCCCAATGGATGAACATCCCGAAACGATCGTGCGAGAACCAATCTGTTGCCGCCATAGCGGTACTCCTTTTTTAATGCAAATATTGCCGTAAAGTAATCGGGGCGGCGCGAGACCCGCTCTCCCAAGAGTCGGGCACGGCGGGACTCGCTGCGCTCGAACCCTTCCAAACGGTGCTAAGGACACACCGCCTTTACCGTGTTCACTCCCCGCGCGGCCCCACGGCGGAGAGATCGAATGCTTTGAAGCCCACGTCGAACGCCGGGGAATCCTCCGGTAAGCGGAAGTCGCCGTGCTCGGGATCGCGGAAGCCGGGGTCGGCCTGCACGCTGCCCAGGTCTTCCCCGCGCGCCTGCCACGCGGCGAGTGTCTCGCCACTGAACGACAGCGCGCGGCCCGCGGCGTCCCAGTACAGGTTCTGCGCGAAGAGGGCGTTTTCCGGCGTCCAGCCGCCGCCCGCGTAGCCGGTGCTGAACAGCTCGCCTTCGCGGAAGTAAATGATATTGTGCTTGATGGTAAAGGACCGGTGCGACTCGGTACGTCCGCGCGCGATCTGGTCCTCTCCGCCCAGTGCAAAGATGTTGTTGCGGATGATGTTGTTACGTCCGTAATGTTGGTGGAACCCCGCCGTCTGCGTGCGGTAGCAGAGGTTGTTCTCCACCAGGATATCGCCGCTGCCCTCGTCCAGGTAAATTCCCCAGCCGCCATAGCCGTGTTTGCACACATCGTGGATGCAGTTATAGCGAATCCGCGTGCCGGGTGACACGCCCAGCGTGTAAATGCCGCCCATATCACTCAACCAGCCCTGCCCGATGTCGTGAATGTGGTTGTACTCGATGATATTCCCGTAGCCGCCGCTTTCTTTATACCCCCACACCCAGCCCACCGAGATGCCGGTATAGTAGAAGTGGTGGATATGATTATGGATGAGGATATTGCCGCTCGCCTTACCGACAATGATGCCCACCCCGGCGTGAAAGAGCTGTCCGCCCTGGCTGAATTCGCAGTCCGCCACTGTGTTGCGGTGACACCCGTGCCAAATTTTGACTCCGCCCGCACCCAAATCGTGGAAGTCGCAGCCGTGAACCTCGATGTCGCGACACGCCTCCGTCAATTCGACGGCATAGCTCCCCAGGTGCGTAAACGCGCAGTGCGTGAAACTACACTCGCGTGTGGCGCTCAGCATCACCGCGCCCGGTACCAGCGTCGCCGACTGGCGCAGGTCCGCTTGCTCCACGGTGGGCCACCACTCATTATGTGCAAACGTCAGGTCGCTGAACTGCAGGCACTGCACCGGGGCCGTCTCCAGATCGTCGCCCGCCAGTGACAGTAGCTCGGTGTGGTACGGGGCGATCACTTCCGTGCCGTCCATCGTCTCGCCGGGCAAGGGCGCGTAGTAGAGCGTGCCCGCCGTACGATCCAAATACCACTGCCCGGGCGTAGCGAAGGCCTCAAAGACGTTATCCACGAAGTAGCGCGCGCCTTGCGGCTTGTTGTCGTCCGCCATGCGGCGTTGGCTGTTGCGGTCGAGCACACACACGCGCGTCGCCGGGTCGAGGGATTTTACCTGCGCATGCAGCGAGACCCACAGCGTGAGCACGGTGATTTCGATGTCCTGCACATGCGACCATGTAGGGTCCAGATCACCCTCGGCGTAGTGGAAACGATCCGCGCCGTGCATGATCGTGTCGCGGTAGCTCCCCTCGAAGCGTGCGTCGATCAGCTCGGCGATGGTGAACAATCCCTCTTTGGGCAGGCGTGGACGCCATCGGCGCTCGCCATTGACGAAGAGTTGGTGGAATGCCCACTCGCCCGCCGCCACCTCCGGCAGCGTCACGGCCCAGACTGGCAACCCGCGCAGTGTCTCCGCGTGCCAACCGGTAATCTGCCTCCCCCCACTGATGATGGGGCGCTCCCCCGGAAATGCGGTATAGTGCACCGGGCACGCGGGCGTGGCGATCTCCCCACCCGGCCCCGTCTCTTCTGGTGTACCGGAATCCTCCGGTGTGAAGAACAACGGCGCATCCAGAAAATAGTTCCCGTCGCGCAGCACGACGCGCGCCGCCTCGGCCAGCTTGCCGCCATGCTTCGCCTCGCGCACCGCCTGCTGTGCACGCGGGAGCGTACGAAAGGGACCATCAGTCCCGGCGGCGTTCACGTCCGGCAGCATACCGGACCAGGCGTCATTCCCGGTGGGGGCCACAAAGAATTCAAGAGCCACAGGGCACGCTCCTTATGCAAAAGCAGAGTCTGACACTCTTTCGCTGACTCTGCATGCAACTCCTGCCCGAATAGGAGCTTGGGGGCGGTACTTTACGTGCGGTTTATTGGTCTGCGGCGTTTGGTTTGCTGTGGAAAGGCCCCTGCCAGGGGAAAGGCCCTCACGCTCCCGCAATAACCGCTTCCAAGCGCGCGAGCCAGTAGTCGGCGCTGAATTGTTCGCGCACGCGGGCGGCGGCGTGCGCGCCCATGGCGGCGCGCAGTTCCGGGTCGGCACAGCAGGAGATGGCCATCGCGAGGGCCGCAGCGTCACCGGGCGGTACCAGCAGCCCCGTTTCGCCATCCACCACGGCTTCCGGAATTCCGGAGACGCGGGAACCGATACAGGGCAACCCGGTCGACATGGCTTCGAGGATGACGTTGGGCAAGCCGTCGCGGTCGCCGTCCTCTGCCACGATGGACGGGCAGCAAAACACATCAGCCCAGATGTAGGCGTTGCGCATGGTCTCTTCGTCCGCCCACTCCTCGATGTTAAGCTCGTGATAGATATCCAATTCCCGGCGGTGCGCAAACATCGCCTGGCGGAGCGGACCGTCACCGAGGATGACCGCGCGCACGGGCACGCCGACCTTGTGCAGACGAGCGCAGGCGTCCAAGAAGGTCGTAAAGCCCTTCTTCTCGACAAAGCGCCCGGCCGCGAGCAGGCGCAACGGTTCATCGGGGTTATGCGGGCGTTCCGGCGGGGTGGTCTCCAACCAGTGGGAGGGCAGGCCATGGTAAATGCCGTGGATTTTTTGCGCCGCCTGCGGGTAGCGCTCCGTCAGGAAGCGCACATTTTCCTGCGTGCAGGTGACGACCGCGCGTGCCCTGGCGACCTTTTCGTCCAGCCGTTCCGCCTCGACATACAGGTCACGGGCATGCGCACTCAGCACAAACGGCACATTACCCGCGGCGAGCAGCGCCACCGTCGAGGGTTGCGAGGCGAAGTGCGCCACAATGGCGTCATACCCGCCCGCGGCAAAGCGCGACGCCCAACGGCGGGCCAGCCGACTCTGCTCCTGCACGGGGAAGGCTTTTCGGCTCAGGTGATCAACCGGGCGTGCCCAGCCATAGGTGACACCGGCAATTTTTCCTTCTTCCGGCGCGAACAGGCTATAAATTTCAATCTGATGGCCGCGCGCGCGCATGCCCGCTATTTCGCGCGCGATAAAAGTTTCCGAAGCGCACGGATAAGTTCCCACCACATATGCAAGATGCATCTATAATTGCCTGCCCTTGTCCCGAAAATACTATTACGGTAATATACCCTCCTGGGTAGTTATATATGTATATTATGCAACACGACCATCTGCAGAGGAAGCCAGTGGCCCATGACACTACTGCCGTAACTGCCCCGCGCCGTAGGCGACCCACTTGTAGCTGGTCAATTCTTCCGGCCCCACCGGGCCACGTGCGTGCAACTTATCGGTACTGATGCCCACAACTGCCCCCATACCGTAGTCGCCGCCGCCGGAGAGGCGCGTCGAAGCGTTGACCAGCACCGAGGCGGCGTCCACCCCGGCGACAAAACGGTCCGCCAGCGCCAGCGACTGCGTAATGATCCCATCGGTATGCCCTGAGCCGTAGCAGTTGATATGCGCGATGGCCGCATCGACGCCATCCACCACGCGCACCGCGAGGATGGGCGCTAAGTACTCCGTGGTCCAGTCTGCTTCGCTCGCCGCCGCCATCGCCACCACTGCTTGCGCGCGCGGGCAGCCACGCAGTTCCACGCCTTGTGCGCGCAGCGCCTGCGCCAGCGCGGGCAGCACGCGGGCGACGGCTTCAGTATCGATGAGCAGCGTTTCCAGCGCGTTACACACTTCCACCTTCTCGCACTTGGAATTCACCACCAGTGCCACTGCCATCGCCAGCTCGGCGTCCGCCGCCACATACTGGTGGCAGATGCCGTCGTAATGTTTGATGACCGGGATGCGGCTTTCCTCGGCGATGCGCCGAATGAGCGACTTGCCGCCGCGTGGGATGATCACGTCGATCAGGCCTTCCTGGCGCAGCAATTCCCCCACCGCCGTGCGGTCCGCCGTGCGCACAATTTGAATGGCCCCCGCCGGCACGCCCGCGCCTTCCGCCGCCTCGGCCATGATGTCGGCGAGCAGGGTATTGGTCCGCAGCGCCTCCGAGCCCCCGCGCAGGATGACCGCGTTGCCGCTCTTCACGCACACCGCCGCCGCGTCGGTGGTCACGTTCGGGCGCGATTCGTAAATAATGCCGATGACCCCGAGCGGCACGCTCACGCGCTGCACGCGCAATCCGCTGGGCCGGGTGTGCCCGCGCGTCACCACCCCCAGCGGGTCGGGCAGCGCCGCCACCTCCTGCAGGCGATGCGCCATGTAGGCATAGGCCTTCTCCGACAGGCAGAGTCGCTGCAGCAACGGCCCGGTCAGCCCACCAGCCTCCGCTTCCGCCACGTCCGCCGCGTTCGCCGCCAGCACCTCTGCCTTGCGCGCCGCCAACGCCGCCGCCATCGCCTCCATCGCCCGTGCGCGCACCACCCCCGGCAAGGTACCCAACACCCGCCCCGCCGCACGCGCCCGCTCCGCCATCTCTCGCATCGTCATTGTGTCCATACCTGGTATCGTACAAGCGTCGTGATGGCCTGTCAATCGGGGGGATGCGCGCAGGCGGTGGGACAACAGCACTGTGTGGAAGGACTTGGGGCTTCTGCAACGAACTTCCGAACCATGATTTTCTTGATGGAGGGATGGGAAGCCGGCATCAACTCATCCACTAATCAAAAAAATCATGGTTCAGACACCATCTCAGCGATGGGGCGCAAGCGCGGCGATAACGTGCGCCTGGATGGGAGACACGCCACCGCCATAGCCGTCAGGCGACGCGGGAACCGCAGCTACTTCTCTCGTACCACCTCAATACCACCCAGGATGCTCCGCAGGTAATCAATTCGCGCGTCCTTGATTCCTTTCCGATTATATTTCAAAAACCACTCTCCGGTTAAGGAACTATCAAGCATCTTTTTCCCTGTACTCAAGTTGATATTAATAACGTGTATCGCATCCTTAACCCATCGGCGATCGTAACTGCACTGAAAACTGACCACGGTTAGGTAGGCGCAGTCGAGACTTTTCGCCAACTTCTTTTCGTCATCGCGACTCGCGGCAACGGCGGCGTCGACTTCCGCACCACGCACCGTCTCGAAACCAATACGATGCAGGGCTACTTCCAGCGCTTCTGCGCCGATGGGGCTGTAATCATCTGCGACGGCCCAGATCGCTACACGTATTGGACGATAGGAAAAGGCAATGACAACATCCCATCCTCCTTGCTCTTTAGCGAATTTCAACACGCCGGTCTGCGTCAGAAAGAACTTGCCAGCACCGAGGTCGTTTTCGGAGTCAACACGTTGCAACGTGACAACGCTGGTTTTCGCCTTCGCCATGAAATCTTCGCTGCTTCTCGTTTTCACGATGCTAGTAACACGAACACTCTCGGGGAAGAATCTGAGCTGCAAAAACGGCGCCAGAGTATACGGCGCCGCTTTCGGCACCGTGAGGGTCATAGTGGCAGGACAGGCCGGCAAGATGCCGTAGTTGGTCAACTCCTCTTTGTGCTGCTGCTGCTGAAACGTCGTCAGATCGATCTCCTTGGGCAGCGGTTTGTGCAGCAGTTCCTGCAGGGATGCGACTGAAATGCCAAAATTCACGTTCTGACCGCCGCGGAGCATCGAGGCGATGACGCCGATCACCTCGCCTTTGCCGTTCACCACCGGGCCTCCGCTGTTGCCGCTAGAAATCGGACAGGAGACCTGCACCACTTCACCCTGTAACGGGAGCGTGCGGATGGCGCTCACCACGCCATCGGTCACCGCGGAACCTTCCAGACCGAGAGGGCTCCCCAGCGCGACAACGGGTTCCCCCGGCTTGCTCAACGACAGATCACCCAACGTCAGCGCCGGAATATCCTTCAAGTGCTTAACGCTGAGAATCGCCAAATCGTGCTCGCGGTCATAGGCGACAACCGCATCGACGGGGTAGCTGACCTTCTCCACGGTCTTCACCTGCGCGGACACCCCGCCATCGATGACGTGGTAGCAGGTGGCCACCAGCCCCGGCGCGACGAGAAATCCGCTGCCCATGGAGAGCTTGTTCTCCGCCGCGTCATACATGATGATCTGCACCACCGACGGGCTGCAGCGCGCCGCGATCTCCGCGACGCTCTCGGCCTGCACGGCTACGCCCAACGCCAACACGCCCGCACAGCAAAGGAACACAAAAACACTTCGCAACAATAGAAACATTAAATAACCTCCGTGTACTACAAAATGGGTCAATGGGAGTCTGAACCATGATTTTCTTGATTACACGAGCAAAAATCATGGTTCAGACGCCAAGCGACCGCTTGCTTTATATTACTACAAATTCAACATTTTTACCGCACCACCTGCGTGCCCAGCACCTGGGAAATGGCGGTGCGCAACATGTCGCCTTGCTCAACTGGGCGTCCGGGGCCGAAGACGTTATCACGCTTGGCTGTCTCGTCGAGGAGGGCGCGGCCGTTGTTCAGGTCGTAGAGTTCCAGCGTGACGGCCAGGTGGATACTGCCCGCGGTATTAGTCGCACCGCTGTAGCGGATATCCCGCTCCACGGTGGCGCAGAGCATCTGTGCGCAGTCGAGGGCAGCGGCGATTTCGTGAAGGCGACGGCTATTGCTTTTCAGATCGCCGACGGGCTGGATGCTCGCCATGGCCGCATCGACCTCCGCCCCGCTCACCACCTCGTACCCCTGCTGGCTGAGGGCGGTCACCAGCAGGTCGGTGGCAGTAGCTTCCAACTCACTGCTCCCCTGCAGGCGAAGCGCCACGCGTTGTGGGCGGTATTGGCACGAGATGGTCACAGCTTTGCCCGCCTCGCCGGCAAAGAATTTCAGCGCGCCGAACGCGGTGCGGTAGTAACAGCCGGTCATGAGCTGCGTTTCATCATCAACCCGCCGCAACGCCGTCATCCCGGTGGGAGAGGTCACGCTCACCTTGAGCGATTCCGGCTGGTAGCGCAGCCGCAGAAACGGCGCGAGCGTGAATGGCGCTTTCGCGGGCACGGTGAGCGTCAGATTTCCTGTACGGA
>DASXVL010000453.1:0-3295 GCA_036504255.1 Armatimonadota bacterium
CGCACGCGCATGGCCACGGTGGACATGCGTTTCTACCTGGCGGATGGCCGCGCATTCCAGGAAATCCACAAGGAACGCGCCCACCGGCATACGGAAGTCATCAGCTTCCTGGAACACGCCGGTTTCGAATTCCTCGATGCCTTTGACGCCTACTCCTTCCTGCCCTGCGGATCACGCTCCGAACGCATCTTTTACGTGGCAAGACGACCGTAATAGTATAATGCATACAATTGTTTGCAATTCATCACAGATCAACACCGTCATATTCGACCTCGACGGTACGATTGCCGATACCAACGAAATCATCCTGCGTACCATGGCGGAGACGCTGGAGCATGCCAGCGGGCGCCCATGGCCGCGTGAACTGCTGATGCCGAACTGGGGTATGCGCCTGCGTGACCAGATGCAATTGCTGTACCCGGAGATCAATCTGGATCGCGCCGTGCCATTTTATCGCCGCCGCTATGCCGAGTTGCACGAGACGCTGTTGGCTGAATTTCCCGGCGTGCGACCAATGCTGCAAACCCTGGCGTCGCAAAACATTGTCCTGGGCGTCGTCACCAGCAAAAAACGCGACAGCGCCCAGAAAACGCTCTGTGGGCTCGGCTACGCGCATTTCTTTACCACAGTCGTCGTTGAAGAAGATACCAGTCGCCACAAACCGTCGCCGGAGCCGATTCTGTACGCGTTGGAGCGGTTGCGGGCGCCGGCGACGCAGACGATCTATGTCGGCGATAATCCGGACGATATCCACGCCGCGCATGCCGCGGGCATCGGCGCGGTGGCGGTCGGCTGGGCGCTGCGACCGCGCGCAGAATTGTCGGCGGCCCGTCCTGAGGCCATCATTGACACGCCCGGAGAATTGCTCACGTTGCTTGACGCCGGGGCGGTTGCGGCAGCCCGGGCCTGAGGGGTCCGGGCTTTCTCCTTTCGACTATACATAAGATATATTATCAGACGTTATATCGGTTTTTCGGACGGCGGATGGCCGGGATACGATTCGACACTCCCCTTGCGCAGCAACTCTTTTGTCTCTGCGTCTTTGCTACTTTGCGTCCTCTGCGTCAAATCTTTTGGTTCTCAGTTTCTGATGAGTGCTACGACGGCTCTCTGCCGGAAAGGAAATACAATCGCCGCCAGCAAATCTTAAAGCGTGTGTAATCATTGCGGAATGAGGATCAGTTGAGCGATACCATGAGAACTTATCCCTGCGCCTTGACCATCGCCGGCAGCGATTCCGGCGGCGGCGCGGGCATTCAGGCGGATTTGAAGACGTTTGCGGCCCTGGGCGTCTACGGAGCCAGCGTCATCACGGCGATCACCGCGCAGAATACGGTGGGGGTGCGGGCGATTCACGACGTCCCCTCCCCCATTATCGGCGCGCAGATCGATGCCGTGCTGGACGACCTGCCCATTCGCGCGGTGAAGATCGGCATGCTCTCATCCGTGGCGACGATCCGCACGGTGATCGAACGCCTGCACGCCCACCAGCCGCCGGCCATCGTGCTGGACACAGTAATGATTGCGAAAAGCGGAGACGCGCTGCTCGCACCGGATGCCCTGGCGGCGCTGCGGGACGAATTGCTGCCGCTGGCGACGGTGATTACCCCCAATTTGCCCGAAGCGGCGTGCCTGCTGGGGCGGGAAACCATTGACGATCCGCGGGAAGCCGCACAGGCGCTGCTGGATCTGGGGGCTCGTGCCGTGTTACTCAAGGGCGGCCATAGCAGCGGAGAGACTATCGAAGATCTGCTAATGGCGCCCGGTGTGCTGCTGCCAATCCGCCATGCGCGCGTGCACACGGTCAATACGCACGGCACCGGCTGCTCGCTCTCCTCCGCGCTCGCCGCGGGCTTGGCGAAGGGTCTGTCGCTACCCGCGGCAGTGTCCGCCGCGGTAAGCTGGCTGCAAGGCGCCATCCTGCAAGCCTGGCCTCTGGGCGCCGGGCATGGACCGGTGCACCACTTCTGGAATCTCTGGCCGCGGGACGGGTAATGGCAAAGCTCCTGTACAATAAGCGAAAGCTCTGGCGACTGGGCGTGCTGCTGCTCCTCCTCGCCGGTATCCTCGACGCCGTGGTCATCGAGCCACGCTGGGTAGAGGTCCACCGTTTCGAGGTGCTACTCCCGCGCTTGCCCCGCGCTTTTGACGGCCTGACGGTCGTCCAATTGACCGATATCCATTATAAGCGTGGATTAGAGCGACGGTATTACCGGCGGGTGGTGGAGATGACCAACCGGCTGCACCCCGATCTGATCGTGCTCACCGGCGATTATGTCACCGTCTACTGGGACGATGTGCGGCAATGCGCGCAACTGCTCTCCGGCCTGCATGCGCCGTTAGGCGTGTATGCCATTCTCGGTAATCATGATTACGCCCCGGGCAAACTTCCCGTGCTGCAGGCCTTGCGAGCCGCGGGGATTACCGTGCTGGTCAATCAATCGACTCCCATGCAGCGTGGCAATGCGCGACTGTGGCTGGTCGGCCTCGATGATACCATGACGCCGCTCGCTCGACCCGACCTGCACGCCGCACTGCGCGATGTACCGGCGGATGATGCGAAAATCCTGCTGGTGCATGAACCGGATTACGCGGATGTCGCCGCGCATTATCCGATTGACCTGCAGTTGTCCGGCCATTCGCATGGCGGCATGGTCTGGCTTCCCTGGCTTGGCGCCCCGCATCTGCCCTGGGGGGCCCATCAATATCCGCGTGGACTGAACCATATCGGCGCATTGACCGAATATACCAGCCGTGGTGTCGGGGGACTGCCGTTGATCGTGGTGCCGTTGCGTTTCAATGATCGTCCGGAGATCACCGTCATCACGCTGCGCGCCGGGCACTGACGCGTCACCGGCAACAGCGATTTCCGGGATAAATATTGACATCAATCGTGCTCGCCACTATACTATGTTTCGCATGAACATGACGTGGGCAGCGTAGCTCAGCGGTAGAGCAAACGGCTCATAATCGTTAGGTCACTGGTCCGAATCCAGTCGCTGCCACCAACCAAACCCAAGGCGCCCGGAACATTCCGGGCGCCTTGGGTTTGGTTGAGGGGTGAGTTGCAAGGAATTTCACAGCTCCATAATCACCGGAATCACCACCGGCCGGCGTTTCGTGCGCTCATAGACAAAGCGGTTCAACGCGGTGCGCACAGTGGCCTGGGCGGTTTCCCACTCCGTGCTGTTGGCGACCTCCATCTTCTCGATGGTCGCCAACACAACCTGCTTGGCATCATTGATGAGCTCTTCCGCTTCCTTGGCGTAGACGAAGCCGCGGGTGATGATATCCG
>DASXVL010000454.1:0-3485 GCA_036504255.1 Armatimonadota bacterium
CGCTCTGGCCCTTAGCCGTGTATTTCATCCTGGTCGTGGTGTTGGCGGCCGGGATGCTCGTGGTCGCCTACCTGCTGGGTGAGCGCCATCGCGAACGCGCGACGGATGATGTCTATGAATCCGGCATGGTGCCCACCGGCACGGCGCGCCTGCGTTTTCCGGCGGACTTTTATCTCATCGCCATGTTCTTCGTGATTTTTGATCTCGAATCCGTCTTTATCTTCGCCTGGGCCGTCTCCCTGCGAGAGTTGGGCTGGGCAGGCTACGGCGAGATTGTGCTCTTTATCGGCGTGCTCGTCGCCGCTTTGATCTACCTCTGGCGCGTGGGCGCATTGAATTGGGGCCCGACGGGCTGTTATGGCCCCGCGGCGGTGACGGAAAGGCAACAGCAGCATGCGAGCACCAGGTAACCCGACCACCATGGAAGACCCCGTGCGCCAGAACGTGCTCCTCACGCGCCTACAGGATATTGTCGCCTGGGGACGCGAAAACTCGATCTGGCCCTTCAATTTCGGCCTGTCGTGTTGCTATGTCGAAATGGCGACCACCCTGACCAGCCGCTATGACATGGCGCGCTTCGGCGCGGAAGTGATTCGCAGTACGCCGCGGGAAGCGGATTTAATGGTGATCGCCGGGACGGTGTTCATCAAGATGGCGCCCGTCATCCTGCGCCTCTATGAGCAGATGATGGCGCCGCGCTGGATTATCTCCATGGGGTCGTGCGCCAATTCCGGCGGCATGTACGATATCTACAGCGTGGTGCAGGGCGTGGATAAGCTCCTCCCCGTGGATGTGTATATCCAGGGCTGCCCGCCCAGCCCCG
The DNA here is from genome assembly GCA_036504255.1 of Armatimonadota bacterium. Taxonomy (GTDB): domain Bacteria; phylum Armatimonadota; class Hebobacteria; order CAIYQO01; family CAIYQO01; genus DASXVL01. The sequence continues at coordinate 824 of DASXVL010000454.1, forward strand.
ACGCCTTCATGAATGGGCTGCTACTGCTGCGCGATGCCATCGGGAGCGAGCAGCGCCCGTTGAGCTGGGTCGTCGGCCCGCAGGGTATTCATCGCCCGGAGATGCCGGTGCTGCGCGATGAGAAACGCGCGCAACGGCAGCAACAGACGGAACTGCGTCCTCCTGATCAGGTGTAGCAACACGAGGCAACAGGCATGCGAGAAACCCCACAGATCGTACAGGAGATACAACAGCGCTTCGCGGACATCACGTGCTCCGTGCAGGAAACACGTGACAACATTCCCACGCTCTGGGTATCGGCCGCACACGCCAAGGAGATCCTGCGCTATCTGCAACGTGATATTGCACAGCCGTATGCCATGTTGTACGACCTGACCGCCATCGATGAACGCCAGCGGATACATCGCCAGGGTCAGCCGCCCGCAGACTTTACCGTGGTCTACCACCTGCTCTCCCACGGGCGCAATGCGGATGTGCGCCTGAAGATTCCGCTGCTGGGCGACACGCCGTCACTGCCCACGGTGACCGACCTCTGGCCGGCGGCGAACTGGTATGAGCGCGAAATTTGGGATATGTTCGGCATTACCATTGCGGGACATCCCAACCCGACGCGCATTCTCCTGCCGCCCTGGTGGGAAGGGCATCCGCTGCGCAAAGAACACCCGGCGCGCGCGACGGAGATGGGGCCCTTCCGCATGCCACCCGCGCAACAGGCGGAATACGAGGAGATGATGCAATTCGCGCCCGCGGATTGGGGCATGGCGTGCGGGCTGGAATCCTACGACTGTATGTTCCTCAATATCGGCCCGCACCACCCGGGCACGCATGGGGTGTTGCGCCTCGCCGTGCAGTTGGACGGCCAGCAAATCACCGACGCCGCGTGTGATATCGGTTTTCACCATCGCGGCGCGGAGAAGATGGGCGAGCGCCAGTCCTGGCACACCTACATCCCCTACACCGACCGCGTCGATTATCTCGGCGGGGTGATGAACAATTTTCCCTACGTGTTGGCGGTCGAACAACTGGCGGGCATCGACGTGCCGGACCGCGCCAAAGTAATTCGCATCCTGCTCGCGGAACTCTTTCGCATCATCAGCCATCTCGTCTACCTGGGGACGTTTGCGCAAGACCTGGGCATGCTCTCGCCGGTCTTTTACATGTTCACCGACCGCGAACGCGCCCTCGGAATCGTGGAAGCCATCACCGGCGGACGCATGCACCCGAGCTGGTTCCGCATCGGCGGCGTCGCGCAGGATCTGCCGGAAGGCTGGGAGACCCTGGTACGCGATTTTCTCAGCTACCTGCCGAAGCGGCTGGATGAATACGCAAAGGTGGTGCTGCAGAACCGCATCTTCAAATTACGCACGCAAGGCATCTCCTGTCTGGGCACAGACGAGGCCATCGCCTGGGGGGCGAGCGGCCCTATGCTGCGCGCGTGTGGCATGGCGTGGGATTTCCGCAAAGCGCGTCCCTACGGCGGGTACGAGCAATTCGACTTCGACATCCCCACCGGCGCGCACGGCGACTGCTACGACCGCGCCATCGTCCACTTCGAGGAGATGCGGCAGAGCCTGCGCATCATCACGCAGTGCGTGCGCATGATGCCGGCCGGCCCCTATAAGTCGTCGCATGCCCTCACCACCCCGCCCCTGAAAGAACGCACCATGCACGACATCGAGACGCTGATCGACCATTTCCTCGGCGTCAGTTGGGGACCGGTCATCCCTCCCGGCGAAGTATCCTTCAGCATCGAGGCGACCAAAGGCCACAACAGCTACTACCTGATCAGCGACGGGAATACCATGTCCTACCGCACGCGCATCCGCACGCCGTCGTTCCCCCACATCCAGATGGTGCCCATGCTAACGCGCGGGCTCATGGTGCCCGACCTCATCGCCATTCTTGGCAGTATCGATTACGTGCTCGCCGATGTGGATCGGTGATTGCTTCCCATCCTTTTCCGCAGGGATGCGGAAATAAGCCGCAAAGTGGCGACAGCTTCTAGCCAGGGCGCGGCACGATGCCGCCCCTGGAATAGGGGTTCCCAAAAATAACGCCGACAGGACGTCGGCGCAACTAATCGCAGGAAGCGATCACTAGCCACGCATCCGCATTTTTGCGTAAGCGCGGTTCATGCAACATGACCTCATGCTTGACAGCCGCGCATAAACTGCTTACTATTCGTTTATGTTCACCAGCCTTCAGGCGCACGTACTGCCAATGCTGCATACCCACCATCAGGGGTATGTATATTGTGGCTGTGCTTGACCGGTGTTACAGGGAACGGTATGCAGGCGTGGCCACACGGCCACGCTTTTTTTGTTGTCGCACGACCCATGCGCGGAGAAATGGAGTAAGGCATGAAGACATTCAGTGAGTTGTTTGTGGAATTGCAGGCCAAGGCACAGGCGCAAGATCCTGCCTCTGCTACCGTGCGCGCCTTAGCGCAAGGCAAGCATGCGATTGGCAAGAAGATTGTCGAGGAGGCCGCCGAAGTCTGGATGGCCGCCGAGTATGAAGGCCGGGAGAAAACCGCCGAAGAGATCTCGCAGCTGCTCTACCACTTGCAAGTGATGATGCTGGCCTGCGATCTCACGCCGGAAGACATCTCTCGCTATCTCTAACAAGCAAGGGCGTTCTCCGCGAACTGCCTGCGATGAAA
>DASXVL010000455.1:0-4307 GCA_036504255.1 Armatimonadota bacterium
CAAAGCGGAAATCAGCCGTCTGGTGTGCGGGGTCAACCAGTTCTATGGTTTTGCCCACTTCAATCAGATCCTGCAAGGGGTGATGAAGGAATGGTACACGCCGGAGCGCGTCTGCGACGTCCTGCACCAGTGCAATCGCTACGGCATCAACTCCTATAACTATGTTGCCGTCAACCGGTCGCAGGAGGACCTGGAGCGCTTTCAGGCACAGGGCGGCAAAATGCACCTGATCTGCCAGGGTATGGCCGATCCGGTGCCGATGATCAAGGCCGTCAAGCCGCACGCAGTCTACTGTCACGGCGAGCTTACCGACAAACTTCTCCATCAGGGCGAGCTGGACGATGTGAAGGAATGGTGCAAGAAAGTACGGGACCTGGGCTGTATGGTCGGCGTAGGTACGCACAATCCGGAAGTCATCGCGATGGTCGAAGAGAAGGGCTGGGACGTCGATTTTTATGCCGGCTGCGTCTACAATCGCACCCGAACGCGCGAGGAGTGGAAGACCGTTCTAAACGGAGAGTTTGTCGAGATGCAGGGCGACTGCTACCTGCAGAGCGATCCGGCACGCATGTATAAGGTCATGCGCGCCACCAGGAAACCTTGTTTTGCATTCAAGATCCTCGGGGCGGGACGCGTCTCCAACGTGGAACAGGCATTCCGCACTGCGTACGAAAGCATCAAGCCGACTGATGGCGTCTTCATTGGGCTGTTTCCGCGCATAAAAGACGAAGTGAAGGAGAACGCGGAGCGTGTTCAGCGCCTGCTGCGCAAAGCCTGAAGCAAGATGCGAACCAAAGCCGTTGATTTGCCCCGTCGTACGTTGCTGAGCGTGGGAGTATCCGCAGCGGCGGGAGCGTTCCTGTCCTGCCGTGCGAATAAATCCAGTGGTGCCTGGCGCTTCTTCAGCGATGATGAAGCCCGCATGGTGGAAGCGATCACCGAGCAACTGATCCCGGCGGGCGCGGAACCCGGTGCGAAAGAGGCCGGGGTGGTCTATTACATCGACCTGCAGTTGAGCAAGCGCTTCAAAAAGCACCGCAAGGCATACAGCGAAGGACTTGCGGACGTCGATAAGGCCAGCCTCAAGGCGTACAATAAACGCTTCGTCGAACTCACCGGCGAACAGCAAATCGAAGTGCTGAACTCCGTGGAAGAGCACGCCGCGCCGTTCTTTCAATTGATCCTCGCGCACACGCGCCAGGGCTTCTATGGCGATCCACGCCATGGGGGCAATCGCAATATGGTGAGTTGGAAAATGGTCGGACTGCCATTTCCTCCGGTGCGCGGGCGCCAGCAATACGAGGCTCCCCCGGCGGGATAACTATGGCGTTAGGGCGTGTCAACGCAGTAATCGTAGGATCGGGTGCCGGCGGCGGTGTCGTAGCCAAGGAACTCGCGAGCGCGGGGCTGAGCGTCGTGCTGCTCGAACGCGGCAAGTGGTGTTCGGCCAACGATTGCCGCAAGGACGACCTGTACAACCAGCGCACGCAGGTTCTCGGCGCAAAATTCGGACCCGACGAAGAGCGCGATCCGCGGGTGACGGTGGACGACAAAGGGCGCGAGACCGTCGTTTTTCCATCCGACGGCGGCTATAGCAACAACGCGGCCTGCGTGGGCGGCGGAACGTTCAGTTATGGCGCAATGGCGTGGCGCTTCCACGAGAAGGACTTCCGGATGCGTACTACCTACGGTGCGCTGGAGGGCAGCACGCTCGACGATTGGCCCATTGAGTACGCGGATCTAGAGCCCTATTACGAGAAGGCCGAGTGGGAAATGGGTGTCTCGGGCGACGTGTCCAATGATCCGTTCAAAGCGGTGCGCAAAAAGCCTTTGCCCATGCCGCCGCTCGCGCCCAACCGTGAGTATCAGATTCTGCATCCTGCGGCCAAACGACTGGGGCTGCATCCCTTCGACATCCCGATGCTGCGCAACAGCGTCCCTTACAATGGCCGCCGGTCCTGCATGCGCTGCCGCTGGTGCGTGGGTTTTGCCTGCGAGGTGAACGCGCGCACGGGCACACACAATACGGTCATCCCCAAGGCACTCGCAACCGGACATTGCGAACTCCGCACCGAGTGCATGACAAAAGAGGTTCTGCTAGACGACCGCGGCCGCGCCACCGGGGTCGCGTATTTCGACTCGCACGATCGCTTGCAGGAGCAACCAGCCGATCTGGTCATCGTCTGCGGCGGAGCCGTGGAATCGGCGCGTCTGCTACTGAATACGCGCCATAAGCTGTTCCCGGATGGGTTGGGCAATCGAAACGGGTGGGTGGGCCGCAACCTGCAGTCGCACTCCTACGCGGCCGCCATCGGTTTATTCGACCAGGAGACCTATGACGACCTCGGTCCCGGCGCCTCGATTGCGGTCTCCGATTTCAATCACGGCAACCCCGGCCTGGTTGGCGGGGGCATGATTGCGAATGAGTTCATCCGCCTGCCTTACCAGTTCATGGGGCTGGTACCGCCGTGGATATCAGGCTGGGGCAAGGAACACAAAGAGTTCGTGCGTAACGCCTTCAGGCGGACCATTGCGGTGATGGGTCCGGCGCAGGAGATGCCACTTGCCGATGCGCGCGTCCAGGTGGACCCGAAGGTGAAAGACAAATGGGGTATTCCGGTTGCACGACTTTCCGGCACGCGTCATCCACACACGATTGAGATTGCGCGCTTCCTGGCGGGCAAATGTGAGGATTGGCTGAAAGCGGCTGGCGCGACACAGACCTGGAAACGCGCTCCCGGCAAGTCTCTCAGCGGCGGACAGCATCAGGCCGGAACCTGCCGCATGGGCAACGATCCCAAGACATCCGTGGTGAATCGAGATTGCCAACTCCACGACGTCGATAATCTGTACGTGATCGATGCCAGCGTGCACGTGACCAATGGTGGGTTCAATCCCGCGTTAACGATTCTGGCGAATGCCTACCGCGCCTCGGCGAATCTGCTGAGTGCGTGGAAGGGATCCAAGGTGCGCTCATGAAGTTCCTGTTTGCGTTAGCAGGAGTCTCGATCGCGGCGCTGGTGCTGATGATCCCTGGTGCCAGTCTGTATTTCGAATCGGGCGGGGGAGCCCGCTGCACCAGTTGCCACGAGATGCAGCCGCGCTACGACCTGTGGCACACGTCCAGCCACCGTGGAGTCGGTTGCGAAAAGTGTCACGGCAGCGCATTAACCCTCGATCCTTCCTTTCATCGGACCAACATTTTGCGCGCGGTCGCGCATGTCCGCGGCGATCTGCCCGAGCAGATCAACTTCGGGAATGAGCACGTGACCGCGATGAGCGAGCAGTGCCGGACTTGTCATCGTCAGGAGTACGCCGCTTGGCAATCCGGCCCGCACAGCGCGACGTACAGCCGGATATTTCTCGAGCAGAAGCACAACAGCAAACAATTGCTGATGGACGATTGCCTGCGCTGCCATGGAATGTACTTCGAGGGCGGCGTCCGCGACCTGGTGAGCCCGCTCGATCGCACCGGTCCATGGCGCTTGGCGCGTCCGGAGTTGGCCGACGCGGCGTCTATGCCATGTCTCGCCTGTCATGCGGTTCATCGGGAAGGTCCGACGCTGCAGAAGAGCGCTGTGGATGGCAGCGTGGCCGGCCCGCGGCAAGAGTTAGTGCGTCCATCACTCGCCTTCTTCGATCGTCGCCTGCAGCGCCACGTGCCGATCGCGGAATTACCGCTGCCCGCGATGCACGAAGGCGTACGGCCCGTCAAAATGAGTTTGGATCAGCGACAGGCCTTGTGTTACCAGTGCCACGCGCCCATCGCGAACATGCAGGTGGGCAGCGGCGACGATCGGACCGGCATCGGTGTCCATGAAGGCATTAGTTGCCTCGCCTGTCATGCGCAGCACGGGCAGAAGACGCGGGCGTCGTGCGCGTCATGCCATCCGAAGATGTCGAATTGCGGGCTGGATGTCGAAAAGATGGATACGACTTTCAGCTCGCTTACGAGCAAACATAACGTTCATTGGGTCAAGTGCGCGGACTGCCACACCAAGGGAGTCCCGCGTAAACAAGTAACTCGACTGGAGACAAATCGATGAAGATACACGCAATTCTTTTAGCGGTCGCACTGGTTGGCGGAGTGTCAGCCGGTCTGGCGGAAGAACAGAGTTCCGCCACAATCGACGGTAAGGTCATCACCGTTAAGTACACGCCGCCCGCGGCGAATAAGCGCGTGGTGGCCAGCTTGCAAGCCACTGCCGACATCGCATTTAAAGGCGTCAAGGTTCCTAAGGGCACTTACACGGTCTATGTCCTGAGCGAGGGTCCGCAATGGCAGCTTGCGTTGAACAAGGCCACCG
>DASXVL010000456.1:0-4009 GCA_036504255.1 Armatimonadota bacterium
CGGAACCGTTGACCACCCATGGGTACACAAATGAGGAGGAGCGGAACGTGACCACGTTGGTGATGGAGCATCACCAACGCTCGGGCATTGGGAATGCGGTCATTATGCAATACATGCTCGATTGGTTTCGCTTGCCCTTCAGCTTCGAGATGACGTTGTGGCTCAGTCAAATTTTACAAGGCATGGCGATGAAATACGCCGTGGAGCATTGGCGACGCTCGATGCCGCGTGGCATGGGCACCCTGTATTGGCAAGTCAACGATAATTGGCCAACGGCCAGTTGGTCCTCACTTGACTATCATGGACGCTGGAAAGCCCTGCACTATATGGCAAAGCAATTCTTTGCTCCGGTGCTCGTCTCCGGGGTGGAAGATCTGGCGACGAATACGGTGGAGGTGCACCTGACCAACGATCAACGCGCGTTTACAACCGGAGAGGTCGCCTGGAGATTACTCATGCCTGATGGTGAAACGGTGGCATCCGGACAATGCACGGCGAGCATGGCTGCCGGGTCGACCGGTCGCGTGGCGATGTTGGATCTGTCTGAGTACCTATCAACGTCGCAAGCAGTGCAACAATGGTTGCTCGACCTGTGCTATTTGGTCGATGGCGAGTCCGTGTCCACGAATTTGGTCACCAGTTGCCGACCAAAACATCTGGCCTTGCCGCATCCGGAAATTACCCTGCAGGTTGAGCCGCAGGATGCGTACCATTGCGGGGTTACGCTTACCGCGGCGCATCCGGCGTTATGGACTTGGCTGGCGATGGAGGGCGTCGCCTTGCGTGGGTCCGACAATTACTTCCATTTGTTCCCACACCGGCCAATGCGCGTCACGCTGACCGCATCACAAGCGCTATCAGCCGAGGAATGGCAAACCCAGTTACAGGCCTATAGCCTGATCGACACGTACCAACCCGTGCGTACAGCGTCTCAAAGCCTGCACACGCCGCTCATGGTGCAGGTGGAGTCATAGACCACCGGCAAAGCCGGTGGCTTGATAATGTGAACCGCTCAAAGCGGTGTTCTGTTACTTAATCATGAGCCTCCCCAGGAGGCCACTATTCATCAAAGTGGAGTTGGTCCGTGCGTTTATCCTCGTCTTCCTGCCGACGGATATACTCGCGAATCACCGTTTCGTCTCGACCGACCGTCGACACGAAGTAGCCGCGCGCCCAGAAATGCTCGCCGACAAAGTTGCGCTTCCGCCCTCCGTAGGTGCGGGCAATGTGGATCGCACTTTTCCCTTTGAGGTAGCCGATCACATATGAGACCGAATACTTGGGTGGGATCTGAATCAACATATGCACATGATCCGGCTGTAAACTGCCTGACTCGATCCAGCATTCCTTCTGGCGAGCCAGATCAGCAAAGACACGACCCAACTCTTGCCGAATTTGGTCGTAGATGCGTTTACGACGGTACTTGGGAATGAACACCACATGGTATTTGCACTCCCAACGGGTATGCGTTAAACTCTGAATATCGTTCACTATTCTCTCCTTTTGTGAACGTTGGGCGGCTCACGGGGAGAGAATAGGGACGATTGCCGCAAAGGTCAAACCGCTGGAGTCCTCCGGCAGAGCCGGAGGGTTTCCCTTTACACTAACGCCATAGTTCCACGGTTACTGGACACCGATACCAAGGCAATGGGTGTACGATTGTCTCCCGCATGATCATCTCGACAAACTGTCGAGATGATCATGCGGGAGACGGATATGCAAAATTATCATTTTTTGGTCTATACAATATCCCACCCTCCCCCTCACAACTATATAAGGAACTGGGCTAATCATGCACCGCATGGCGTGTGCTTCATATCCCTGTTTACCGCAGCCGCTTCCGCCCGCTGGTAGTCGCAGCCACCGGCAATAAATTCGCCGGTGAGTGTAGCTTGTGCGCCGCTGCTAGTGGGTCACTTGTCATGTCCAGCGGTAATAGTTTCTTGCTGGCTCTGCCGCGTCCATCGCCCCACAACCGGACGACGCGTATACGCGTGTGACCCACCGGCCTGATGGCGACGCTCCTTGGCCCGGCGACGCCGCTCCCGCCGCTTGCCGCCCCATTGAAAGGGTGTGGGCTGGGCATTCCAGCCGGTCACGACAGCGGTCAAGGCCTCCATTACTTCCTGGGGCGTTTGAGAATGCTGGCCATCCAGCGCTCGGCGAATCAGAATCCGCTGCACCGATTCCGCCATGTTGTAACAGGAGCCCCCCAACGGCGTGTAGAGCAGTGCGATGCCCCGTTCGAGACACCAGGCGACAAACGCCTTGGTATAATGCCCTTTCAGATTATCCAGCACCAGGAGCAACCTGACCGTTGGCGCCGGGGCGTCGGTATAGACCGCCACACGCTCGGGAGGCCAATTCCAGGCGGCCCAGTGCTGCCACACCGTTTCCTCGGCCTCCGCTGACGTCTGTGCGGCCAGAATGGCGCTCAATTCCCCCTGGAGCCAGGGGTGGATTACCGCATTCGTCGTGCGGGTGACGGCCCGGCCGCGCACCTCGCCCGTGGCCGGGCGCAGCAGGGTCAACAGTTTCGCCGTGCCGCCGCGGTGATATTCATGCGGTTGGGTCGCCGGATGGCCCCGCGGTTCCCAGGAAGCCCCCGGCTGCGGAATGGCCTGATACGGCCCCGCTTCATCTTCACACCACACCGGTACTCCGAGGAGTTCCCCCAGGGTATACGCTTGCTCTATCGCCCCTTTTTCGTGTCGGCCTCCGGATCGGTGACCGTCACCAGCTTCCCGTGGCGTTTGCGCACGACGGTGCCCGTGGGACACCAGGTGCGCGTCTGCTGCCAAGTGTAGCCGGCGGCATGCAGCACCTGCAAGATCGTCCAGGTACTGACCGTGGGCAATCCGTCCGGCGCGGCGCGTAACGCGCGTTGCAATAAGGTCAGCGACCAGGTCTTGGTGCCGTCACGCGCCAGGTCGGGCGTGCGATGGACTTCCCGTAAGATGCGCTCCCGCTCGGGTGGGCCATAGATGACCTTCCCCCCGCCATGGCGGGGCAGCAGGGCGTCGAGTCCTTCACGATTAAACCGCTGGACTAAGCGTGCCACGGCATCATTGTCACGACGGCCGACGCTCCGAGCGGCGGCGGAAAAGGACGCGCCCGCGGCCACCGCCAACAGGAGCGTCGCGCGGGCGACGCTCGCCATCGGAGCACTGGGGGCCCGGGTTACGGTTAACAGGACGACGCGTTCCTCATCAGTGAGGGCGCGGAGTGGGTGATGCGGTTTGGCCATAGATCCCTCGCAGTCCGTGCGGGGGAACAGCGGGAAGCATTGACTATTAGCATACCCAACTCATGCAACTATTACCGCCAGACGCGACAAGTGACCCACTAGGTCATCGCCGGTCAATGTCAAATACCGTTCGGTCATGGCGAGCGTGGCGTGCCCGAGCAAGCGTTGCAATGCGAAGACGTTTCCGCCATCTCGCAAGAATAGCGTTGCGAAGGTATGGCGCATCGCGTGAGGGTGCGTTGCGTGGGCAGGTAGTCCCGCCGCCATTCCACGACGTCGCAGGATTTGCGCCAAACCACTGTAGGTCAAAGGCGATTCATAATGATTGATAAAGAGCGCCGGGGTGCTCACCCCTTCGCGCCGACGCAAGTAGTCTCGCAGCGCCGTCGCCGTAGTGGGACCGAAGTAGACTTCGCGTTGCTTTGCCCCTTTACCCATCACCACCAGCCTGCCACCCGCGCGGGAATCGAACTGCGTCACGGTCAGCGAGAGCAGTTCCGCCGCGCGCAAGCCCGTATCAAGCAGCAACAGGAGGGTCGCCCGGTCACGCACACCATAGAAGTCCTTGCCGCAAGAGGCGAGTAGCGTCGTCACCTGTTCCACTGTCAAAGCCGGCATCATCTTTTTGGGCAGTTTCGGTGGATCGACCTTCGCCATCGGGGACGTATCGAGCTGACCGTCGTCCACGAGAAAACCGAAGAACACGCGCAAGCTGACGTAACAATGCCGCGCCTGCTGAGGCGATGCCCGTTTCCGCTCATC
>DASXVL010000457.1:0-9095 GCA_036504255.1 Armatimonadota bacterium
TGATCCGCCGGCGGTGACGGTCATGTTCCTGGACGGGACGAAAGCGGTGGATTTGCCCTTCAGCCACCAATTCTCCGATCCGTGTGTCACCCCGGCGTTAGCGCCGGACGGCCGCCTGCTGGCCTTTTCCGCCCGTGTCGGCAATCAATCCAAGCTCTTCACCTGGCGACTCGATGAAACGAATGCAGTGGTCGGTGAACCACAACGCATCACTTCGACGCTCACCGATCTCTCCGAAAAATTCCCCGTCTGGTCGCCGGATGGCAAACACCTGGCCTTTCTCGCGACCGACCGCGCATCCAAGACGACCTTGCGCGTGGTGAACGCGGATGGCTCCGGCATGGTGTCCTTGACGCCGGTGACCTACTTCGCGTCGCCCGCCTGGAGCCCGGACAGCCAGATGCTGCTCTTCGTGGACCAGAGCGCTGACAAGCCCGGCGTGTTCAATATCCCGGCCACGGGCGGGAAGGCCTTGCCGATCCGCCCGGAGTCCAAAGTGGTCGCCGCCGTATTTTCCCCGGATGGCAAGCAAATCGCCGCCTTGATTCAACAGGACAACGGTATGACCGACCTGTACATCATCCCGCTCTTCGGCGCCGGGGGGCAAGCGGTCGTGAAAAATATCGTCGGTGGCCGCTCTCTCTGTTGGCGGACGCCGGAGACGATTGTCTTTAATGCGGTGCGCGTCGGCGCGCAAAGCGGCAAGGCCTTCTGGCTGGTGAGCGCTACGGGGGAAGGGCTGCGCGGCATCCCCGGCTATGCCGACCCGAAAGAAGTCGCCTATTTTTCCGTGCAGCAGTGTGACCTGACGCCATATGTGCCGTCGGTGGTGGATCCGACACAACGGCCGGGAGGCGGCACGCTGGCGCAGGGGGACAAGCCGATTGAACCGGAAGATTTAACGGAGATGCTCGCCGCACACGCGGTCACCATCCTCGGGCCCGGCGATGACGCGACCGTCCATGGCAGTCTGCCGATTCAGATCATCGCCCGCAAGACGGTGGCGAGCGTCGCATTGTATATCAGCGGCCAGTTCACCTACGCGACGGCGACGCCGCGGCACGATGACAGCGTCCCCCGCATCACCTACACCTGGAACACGCAAGCGTTGCGCGACATCGACCCCGACGCGGGGCTGCCGGCCACCTACCAGGAGGCGCTGCGCTACCCCGACGGCACCTATACCCTATGCGCACAAGCCCTCGACGAAAGCAATAAGCTCATCGATCAGCATATCATTTCGGTGACCCTGCGCAACGACCTCGCGACGGATACGCCGCGCGGCCCCGCGAGCGCATGGCGCTATCGCTTCGCCGAGGACCAGCCGGCGGACGTCTACCGCATTCACGGCGAGGCCACGCTGCTGGGGGCCAAACCGCAGGAGGCGCGTGACCTCAATGGCACGTTGGACGCGGCCTTCCGCCGCACGTTCGTGAAAACCTTACCCAATGACAGCGCCGGATTCCGCACGGAAGTGCGCGGCCCCCGCGACCGCGCGGCGCTCAGCTACGGACAGTACCAGGCCAATCTGCCGGAGTTTACTGCGTTCGGGGCCTATGCGCAGACCGGACTCGGCGAAATTGTCGTCGCGGCGCAAAAGGGTGAACAAACCTATCTCCCGCTGGCGCAACTGGCGGTGCCGTTCCCGGAGACGTCGCTCAATCTCGGCAATCGTTGGGATATGCCGATGTGGGTAGTGGCTGACCTGTTTGACCGTGAGGCCTCACTGGTGAATGCCAGTCACCGTCTTGAGGGGTACGAACAGATGGAGGGACGGCGCACGCTTCGTATCCGTTCGGAGTATCGGTTGGATACGGCATTAGTGCTGCATACGGCCCCCTCCATGACGGTCCCGAACGTGCGGGGCACGCGCACGGCGTTGTTTACGCGTTTACGCACCCAACCCGGTATGCCGGGCTTAGGCCTGCCAAGCCTGCCGGGCATGCAAGCCCCTCCCGCCATGGGCGCCACCAAAGACGACATGGCGGCGGAGATTCGCGTAAAACAGGCAGTCGGCCTCCGCTACGCCTGGTTCGATCCCGAGACCTGCAAGCTGGTGCGTGTTGAAGATTTCGTGCTCTATGGGATCCCGGCGGAGAACCTGTCGTCCGCGATGGCGGAGAAAAATACCGCGCACGCCCAGAGCACCCCGACGATCAACACCTTGCCTGACGATATTATTATCGAACCCAAAGCAGACGCGCTGCGCTGGTACCTGGTGCATTACCTGTACACCATACGCCCTGACGTGCTGACCCCGACAAAAGAATGATCGGTCACAGCGCGTACGGTTAAAAGAGAACACCGCAATGCAATTGGCGGCCCTGCTGTCTCCCCTGCTGCGACGCCCCTGTTGTTGCCTGGCGCTCCTTTGGACCGCCGGGGTCATCCTTGGCCTGCAGTACGCCGTGCCTCCCCTCGCATGGTTCGCGGTCTTTCCCCTATTTCTGCTTAGCTGGCTGCTGACCCGCACGCGGGCAGAGCTGGTCGCGCGCCTCGCGCTCAGTTGCGCCGTGGTGGCGCTTGCGGCGGGGTGGGCCGCCTGGCGCACGCAGCCGCCCTCGCCCCTGAGCACGGCCTTTCTTCCCACCGCGACGGTCATCGTCCAGGGATACCCGTTGACACCGGCGATTGTGACCGGGCGGCAGTGGCATACGACATTTCGCCTGCGCGCCCGCTGCACGAACGGCGTGTGGTACGCCGCGGGCGGCGATGTCTACTTACAGGGCGATGGGCGTCCGCCGGCATTGGGACAGTACCAGCGTGTGCTCGGGTGGGTATCGCCGGCGGAGGGCGCGGGTAACCCGGTGGATTTTTCCTGGCGCAGCTACCTGGCGGCGCGCGGGTTGACGTACCGCCTGCGCGTGCGCGAGATGCAGGGGTTGACCGCGGACGCGCCGGTCCCGTGGGCGAGCGGCTTACGCGCCTATTGCAGCGCCCGGCTGGCCGCGACCATGCCGGGCAGCTACGGCGCACTGCACGCGCAGGTGTTGGAAAGTCTCGTGCTGGGCATTTATGGCTCGCCCTTGCCTGATGAGTTGACGGAAGATTTTCGCCGCGCGGGCATCCTGCATTTGATGGTGGTATCCGGTAGCCAGGTCGTGTTGTTCGGTCTGCTCTTCTTACTGCCCTTGCGCCTCTTGCCGTCCGGGCATGCGCGGACCAGCTATCCGCGCCTGCGTCGCGCACTCTTGCTGCTCTCGCTCCCGCTGCTCTGTCTCTATATGGCATTGGCCGATAGTGGGCCGTCGCTCAATCGCGCCGTGTGGATGGTGCTGTTCACCGCGCTCGCGCTCTGGCTGGCGCTCTCGCGCTTGGCGGAGCAACGCTCGTTTCGTCCCGACCCGCTCACCCTGCTTGCGGCGGCCGGACTGATATTATTGATCGCGCAGCCGGCGGCGCTCTTCAGTCCGGGGCTGCAACTGTCCTTTGCGGCGGTCTTCGGGCTCTGGACCATCACCCCCATCCTGCTGCGGCTCTGGGCGCACTGGCCGGCCTGCGTCAGCTTGCCCTTGGCGGCGACGTTGGGCGCACAGTGGATGACCAATCCGATTCTGGTCTGGCATTTCGGCGTCATTTCGCTGCTCGCTCCGCTGACGAACTTGCTCGCTGCGCCGTTGGTCGCGTTGCTCCTCCCGTTAGGCCTGTTAGCGGTCTGTTGCGCCATCACCGTGCCCTGGCTCGCCATCGGCGTCAACTATCTCAATCTCCCGCTGCTGCAGGCGTTGTTATGGGTAAGCGAGATGGGGGCAAAATATTCGTGGAGCCAACTGACGCTCTACACGCGCTCTCCCTGGGCGGTCCTGCTCTATTATGCGATTCTCTGGCTGCTGCTGCGTCGTCTGGCCATCTGGGTGAACAGTCGCACTCCGGGATGGAATATTCCGGCAGGGAGAGAGCCGCGGCTGTGGTAACTTAGAAGTATGAGTTTCGCCGGGGCCGGCAGATACTACCAGAGGGAGACGCTCGTGACACACAAACCCGCAGAGATCGCATTAGCGGACGTGACCGCGCAGATCACGCGGATCGCCGACAATATCGAACGCGTCATCCTGGGAAAACGGCAGGTGGTGGAAACGACGTTGGTGGGGGTGCTCTGCGGTGGCCATGTGCTGCTGGAGGACGTGCCCGGCGTTGGGAAAACCATGCTGGCCAAGAGCATCGCCGCCTCCCTCGGCTGCAGCTACAAGCGTCTGCAATTCACCCCGGACTTATTGCCCTCGGACATTACCGGGGTCTCCATCTATAACCAGCAATCCGGCGAGTTCCGCTTCATGGAGGGGCCGGTGTTTGCGAATATCGTCCTCGCCGACGAAATCAATCGCGCCTCGCCCAAAACGCAGGCGGCGCTGCTGGAATGCATGGAAGAACGCCAAGTCACCGTCGATGGCCGTACGCGCGAGCTGCCGGAATTCTTCTTCGTGCTGGCGACGCAAAACCCCATCGAGTATGAAGGCACCTACCCGCTGCCCGAATCACAGCTCGACCGGTTTTTATTGCGCCAAAGCCTGGGGTATCCCGCGCGTGAGCAAGAACGCCTCGTCGTGGAGGCGCAAAGCCGCTCGAATCCGCTGGCGGAGTTACAACCGGTGGTGCAGCCGGACACCTTGCTGGCGATGCGGCAGGTAGTGAAGGCGGTGCACGTGAGTGACGCGGCGCGAGAATATCTGCTGGATGTGGTGGCGGCCACGCGCTCGCATCACGATCTCTATCTGGGGGCCAGCCCGCGCGGCTCCATTGCGCTCTACCGCGCCGCGCAGGCGCTGGCGGTCATCCGCGGACAGGGCTTTGTGCTGCCCGACCATATAAAGGCGTTGGCGACCGCCGTGCTCTGCCACCGCATCATCGTGCGCCCGGAGGCGCGCATTGCCGGCGTGACGGCGAACGACGTCATCGCGGAGATTTTGGACATGGTACCTGTCGATGTCAGTTAAGCCGACTGAGCGCGCCGGGGGGCTGCTGCGCGTGTGGCGACACATTCTCGCCGCCTTCGAGATTGTGCGCCACTATCCCATCATCATCCCGCTGGCGCTGATTACGTTGATCGATGAGATCAATTATTCCGGGCTGAACAATGTGGCGTTGCCCGCCTATATCGGGACGCTGGGCTTGCCGCTGAAAGTCTCGGGCGGCGTGCTGGCGAGCTACCTCGGCACCGACGGGGGATTGGTCGCCATCATCGCCTCCACCTTTCTCTTCTCGGAGACGCTCTTTCGCTTGCCCACCGGGTGGCTGTCCGACCGGCTAGGACGCATCAATCTCATCATCGGCGCGATGTTCCTCTCGGCGCCGAGTTTCTTTCTGAGCTGGTGGGTACCGAATTATCTCTGGCTCATCCCCCTGCGCCTGTGGGATGGCATGATGGCCGCGGCGCTCTGGACCTCCGTCTACGCCGTTATCGGTGACGCCGTGCCCGAGCGCTTTCGCGCCAACGCCATGGGCTTTATCAATATGATGTATATGCTCGGGCTGCTCTCCGGCTATGCGATTGCCGGTGGTATCGACAAAATGACCGGGCAGCCGCGCATGTTCCTGCTCGTCAGCGCGGGATTAGTGGCCGTCGCCGCCGTCGCCGCCTGGCTCTTCTTTCGCCGCCGCCCCGAGTACAATACACCGCACCCCGATGTCCATCTGGAAGAAGCGGAAAAAGCGGCGATCTCCGTCAGTCGGCATAGCGTGCTGCTGCTGATTACCTTCTCGCAAAACTTTGCGCTCACCATGATCGCCCCGTTCATGTATCGCTACGCGCGGGACAGCGTGGCCAAGGGTGGGCTCGGGCTCACGTCCGCCCAATTGTTGCTGCTCGTGGGCGTGCCCGTGCTCGGCGTGGCGATCTTTGCCGTGCCGTTAAGCCGCGTCGCCGACCGCGTGGGCAAGCTCACCGCCGTGCGCGTGGGTTTTACCGCCGTGGCCGCCACCCTGTGGATCTTCAGCTTCACCCGCGAGCTGTGGGTGCTCTCACTCGTCGCCACGGTGGTGGGCGTCGCCTTCTCCATGGGCGTACCCGCCTGGCTCGCCATCCTCAGTTCGCTCACCAGCAGTAAAACGCGCGGCGCGACGCTGGGCGGCTATGGCGCGGTGCAGGGCATTGCCGCCGTGCTCGGCCCGCTCGTCTCCGGCCCCTTCATCTGGGGCCATTACGGCCACGCCAGCATCTTCCTCGCCAGCGCCCTGGTACTCGCCTTCGCCGCGCTGTTAGCCTGGTTCGCCCTGCCGGAACCGCAAAAGACGCTCGCCGCGTGAGGCAAACACATCCAGGCTGTTGTGCCCTGCCTGGGATAGCCGGGCTATGGCCCTGTCGCTTTTTCTCACCGTAGATACATGCCCGATCATCACCCTGATCTGGGCGAGACGCGGCCCATCAGCATGCGCCGCGTCCGCATAAGTAGAGTCCGAATATGATGTCCTTCCTTACCCGCCCAGGCGTTAAAGCCGCTTGCACAAAATAACCACTGTCAATATCACAAGGAATGCATTCGGGCTCCCGATACAACGGCAGTAACTTGGCTGCGGTGACACTGAAACGAACACCCCTCTCCCAGGATTGGGGGAGGGGTGTTTGCCTTGGCGAAGGTGGGTGAGAGCCGCACAGGGGCTTACTTCACCGCCACTGGCAAGTGGTCGGTATCATAGACGGCCTCCGGCTTGACGATTTCCACCGCCCGCCCCTGCGCGGTGAGGGCGCCGGCCAGCACGGCGGATGCCTCCTTCTCCCCGTGGTTCAGCATCACGCGCGCCGCGCCGGTGCTCGACAGCCAGCTAAGCAGCGCCTGCTGGTCGGCGTGGGCGCTGAAACCGTTGATGGTGAAGATGCGCGCGCGTACGGCGATAGGCTCGTGCTCGATGGTCAGTTGCGGGGGATGCTGCAAAATATGCCGCCCCAACGTGCCCGCCGCCTGATACCCGATAAAGGCCACCGCGGAATCCTCGCGCCAGAGATTGTACTTCAGGTGGTGCACCACGCGCCCGCCCGTGCACATTCCGCTGCCGGCGATGATGATCACCCCGTTCTGGTTATTGATCTCGCGCGATTGCGGCGTACTTAAGGAATTCGTCAGCCCGGGGAAATTGAACGGGTCCGCGTGCGCTTTCACCAATGCCCGCGTGGCGTCATCCAGGTCGGCCAGATGGTGGTGATAGACTTTGGTGATATTGATGCCGAGCGGGCTATCCAGGTAGACCGGGTTGTCCGGCACCTCGCCGCGCTCACGCAGCGCGCGCAGTTGGAAGAGGACGTCCTGCGTGCGCTCCATGGCAAAGGATGGGATGATCAGGTTGCCGCCGCGTTCGTACGCCCAATTGATGGCGTCGCGCAGTTCGTTCACCGAATCCGCCTCGCTGCGGTGCAGCCGGTCGCCATACGTCGATTCGCAAAAGACCAGGTCGCAGGGCGGGGGCGGGGTGAAGTCGGGCACCACGTTGCGGTGGGGGGTGCCGACATCGCCGGAGAAGACCGCCGAGGCCTCGCCCTCGCGCACCTCGATACTCGCCGAGCCGAGGATATGGCCGGACTGGTGAAAGGTCACCGTCAGCTTGCCGACCGAAAATGCTTCCTCGTAGCCTTGCGTGCGGAAATAACGCAACAGATGCAGCACATCCTGCTCATCGTAGAGCGCGGGCTGCGCCGCACCGCCGGAGCGGCGGAACTTGCGCGACCGGCGCTCGGAGTCTTCCTGCTGTACCTTGGCGGAATCGAGCAGGATGAACTGCGCCAGATCGGCGGTGGCCGCCGTCGCATAGACGAAGCCGCGAAACCCCTGCGCATGCAAAAACGGCAAGCGCCCGCAATGATCCAAATGCGCATGGGTGAGGAAGACGGCGTCAATGTCACCCGGCTCGAAGGGGAAATGCCAGTTCCGCCCATCGTCATCGCGATGCCCCTGGAATAACCCGCAATCGATGAGATAGCGCGAGCCGCGTGACTCGATCAGGAAACAGGAACCCGTCACTTCGCCCGCCGCGCCAATCGGAGTAATCTTCATCAAGGCCTCCTTGTAGACTGCAAATCCGGCGTTACCCCTCCAGTGTACCACGGAACCGCCAAATTGGAAGGGGAGAATGATTTCCCAGTGAAGCACGCCGCGCGTTAAACGGGGATTCTTGGCAAAAGCGGTGGGGTTACAGCACGGTGTGGAAGGGTTCGAGCCGCGCTAAGGACTTAAGGCTGGGCTGGTATCAACAGCACTGTCTGGAACAGGGCCATAGCCCGGCTATCCCAGGGCTGAAACAACGGGGACTGTTGCGCCCGGTGCCAAACGTTTGGGACTGTCCTCGCGTATAACGCCCGGGTGGCGGAGCTGACGCCGTGCCCAGGGTCAGCCGCCCTGGGGTCATCCGCGCCCGGTGCTGGACTGTCCCCATGAGAGAGGCGCTCCACCGGGGACAGTCCAGCACCGGGCACCACAGACAGCGCGGATACGGTAACCCTACCGGGCGCGTCCTGGCCTGATGGGCGCCAAGCGCGAGGACAGTCCCAGAAGCTTCCCACGGCTGGATACAACAGGGGACGGCCGGGCTCGCGCCCTGTTCCAAACAGTGACTATCCGCAAAAGGAACATCTCCGGGTTTCTGCCATCATGCAATCGGTGCACCCGGTTATAGGCAAGAAAACCCCAAATTTATCAGGCACCGCTGTAGCGGACGCCACGTCCGGGGACAGGCGCCGACCCTCCTCCCGGCGTCGAACTTTCACCCGGTGAGTTGCCTGTCCCCCGTCGGCAGACCAAAGACGGGGGACAGACAACTCACGCTCGTGGAAGATCATTACCGTGCGCAAGGCGGTGCCCGTCTCGCAGAGCTCTTTGTAGCGCGCGCCCGAGTGGCGCGCCTGTCCCGCATGCCGCCCCGTGCCCGCGTAGAGCGCCTGAGCGTTCCCAACTTTGTGCCCTACTCCCTTTCGCCGCACGGACACGGTGGCACCACAGGCGCGCCACAGCGGGCGCGCGCTACACCGGAGAGAGGGCGTTTTCTTATGAGGGTCCTACACGACACTATGCCACGGGGGAGAGCGCCGCAGCTAAAGCATCTGCCTCACTATCAGTCTCAGTGGTCAGGTTCAGACGTTCCCTTATACCTTTGGCGGCAATCGTCAGGGT
>DASXVL010000458.1:0-3379 GCA_036504255.1 Armatimonadota bacterium
CTCGCACAAAGATAAGGTTTCAAAAGTAGGGCTCAAGTGCAGGTTCCGGCCGCAGGGTCGGAACAGCGTCGCGTTCCGTGAGCGTACATTTGGAACATCACATCGTGAATAATACAAAGGAGTACACCGTGCCACTCGCCACCAGTACAGAGGTTTTGCTTAAAGCGCGTGCTGAAGGTTATGCCGTAGGCGCCTTCAACCTGAACAACATGGAAATGGCGCAGGCCATTGTCCAGGCCGCCGAAGAGGAGAAATCCCCGGTGATTCTGCAGGCCAGCCAGGGCGCCATCAAATACGCCGGCCTGGAGATGATCACCGCCATGGCGAAGGTGCTCGCCGACAATTCGAGCGTGCCGGTTGTGCTGCACCTCGACCATGGTACCGACTACAAGCAGAATGTGAAATGCTTGCGCGCCGGTTTCACCTCGCTCATGTTCGACGGCCATGACCTGCCGCTGGAGCAGAACATTGCCATGACCGCGAAGATCGTGGACATCGCGCACTCGGTGGGCCTGCCGGTTGAAGCCGAAATTGGCTCCGTGCTGACCATCGAGAACCTGCTGACCGACGCGGAGATGATGGAAATTCGCGCGTTGGAAGTCCCCAAACAGTTTGAAATGCTGCGCAAGATGATCGGCCCGAAAGTGGAAGCGCACATTGCCAAGCCGGAAGAAGCCAAGCGTTTCGTCGATGAGACGGGCGTGGACTTCCTGGCCGCCGCCGTCGGCTCCGTGCATGGCCTCTGGTTGGACATCTGGCCGTTGCGCGTCGATCGCCTGAAAGAGATCTACGACGCCGTGCAGATCCCCATCGTCAGCCATGGGTCATCGGGCGTGCTGGTCGACCGTGCGTTGGCCGAGGCGAAAGGCGTCGAACTGCTGCCTGGGGAAGGCTCGCTGAAGGACGCGATTAAGCTGGGCTATACCAAGATCAATGTGGCCACCGCGCTGAGCATGGAATTCAACCGTGCGATGCTGGCCGCCGCCGCCAAGCGCCCGGGCGAGAAAGATCCGCGCAAACTTCTCACGCCGGCCCGCGACGCGGTGGTCGCGAAGACGAAAGAGTACATCCGCCTCTTCGAAAGCAGTGGCAAGGGCGTCACCGGGACGACGACAGCGAGTACCGGCGCGTTCGGTGGCGGTTCCGTCGCTCGCGGCGAAGAGTAATTCGTTCTTGGGGTGGAGAGCAATCTCCACCCCACAACTCGACAGGGGACATGAGCATGAAGCGCATTGCCGTATTGACCAGTGGTGGTGACTCACCCGGCATGAATGCCGCGATCCGTGCCGTTGTGCGTACGGGCATCAGTGAAGGCGCCGAAGTCATCGGCGTTCGCAATGGCTATCAGGGCCTGGTGGACGGTAACTTTACCTTGATGGATGCGGGCTCCGTGTCCGGTATTATCAATCAGGGTGGAACTATCCTGCATAGCGCGCGCAGCATGGCGTACAAGACCCCCGACGGGTTCGCGCAAGCCGTAGAGAATCTTCACCAAACGGGCATTGAGGGTCTGGTCGTCATCGGTGGCAATGGATCGCAACGGGGTAATTACGAGTTGCATGTCAAGGCCGACTTCCCGGTCATCGGCGTGGCCAGCACCATCGATAACGATCTCTATGGTTCCGATTTCACCATCGGGTTTGATACCGCCGTGAATACCGCGCTGGAGAGCGTGGACCGTCTTCGCGATACCGCGACCTCCCACGATCGCATCTTTATCATCGAAGTGATGGGGCGCTCACGGGGATTCGTCGCGCTGCATGTCGGGGTGGCCGGTGGGGCCGAGGTCGTGCTGATTCCGGAGATTCCGTGGACCCTGGAACAGATCACCGACACGATCCAATCCGGGTATCGCCGTGGCAAGAAATCATTCCTGATTGTGGTTGCCGAAGGCGCTGCGCACGGGGAAGCCCTGGCGCAACAACTCGAAGCGGCTACCGGCTATGATACCCGTGCGACCGTGCTCGGGCACGTGCAGCGTGGTGGGTCGCCGTCAGCGGCTGACCGCGTGTTGGCCAGTCAATTAGGTTCGTTCGCCGTAAAATATCTACTGGAAGGCCAGCGTGGCGTGCTGGTCGGAGAACAGAATACCAAGATTACGACCACGCCACTCGAAGAAACGTGGTCGAAGGATAAGCCCCTGGACCCCGAGCTCATGGAGCTCGTACATGTGCTGGGGGCGTGATACCGACGATTGCAGCGTGGTCGGGTCAAACGGATTTTTCGAGCGGTATGCTCATATGCTGTAGGCGGGAGGCCTTTCCCTCCCATCTTGCGGACGTAAGTTCTATTGCGGCCTCAAGCAGATATTTCAGGAGGTAGAATACCACCATGTCGTCTCAACTCCGGAAGACGCGTTCTTCACGGCGGAGCCGCGCAAATTCCAAGCTTAAGACTTGGTTCCTCGGCTTTCTCGTCCTAGCTCTGGCTGGCATGATCTTTGCTGGCCCCAAACTGCTCGCCCAGGGTAGCACGGCGCCGGGCGCCACTACCACGGCGGCACCGGCCCCGACAGCGGCTCCAGAAGCTGCGCCGGCGAATACTCCGGCCCCGGCCGCCGCGTCAGAAGCTGCGCCGTCTTCCGCCCCAACTGCGGCCCCCGCGCCCCCCAGCGCCCCGGCTGCTGCTGAAGGTGGCGAGGCTGTGAAGCTGCCGTTTGGGAAAGTCGCGTATATCCCGCTCTTTATTGTGTTGTTCTCCGCCCTCGTAGCCCTGGCCTTTGGCGCGTACTGGTGGAAAAAGACTGTTGCGCAGGATCCCGGTAGCGAGCGCATGCAGGGTGTGGCGGCTGCGGTACAGGAAGGCGCTATGGCCTATCTGTCCCGTCAGGTCAAGACGATGATTCCGTTGGTGATCGTCATCGCCGCGCTGCTGTTTTTCTTGTACCAGAACCAGTATAGCTCGATAGTGCTCGGCGCCGGCGTGGCTGTGGCGTTTATCCTCGGTGTGACGGCCTCATACCTGGCCGGCTATGTCGGCATGGGTGTGGCTGTGCGCGGTAACGTGCGCGTGGCGAATGCCGCGCTATCGAGCTTCAAGAGCGCATTGGAAATCGCGTTCCAGGCCGGTGCGGTGTCCGGTATGTTCACCGTCGGCCTCGGGCTGCTCGGTGCGACCATCACGTTCATGGTCTTCAAAGAGAACGCCATGTTCGTCTTGGTTGGCTTCGGCTTCGGTGGTTCACTCGCCGCATTGTTCATGCGCGTTGGCGGTGGTATCTTCACCAAAGCGGCTGACGTAGGCGCTGACCTGGTCGGTAAGGTTGAGGCCGGTATCCCGGAAGATGACCCGCGCAACGCGGCGACCATCGCCGACAACGTGGGCGATAACGTGGGCGACTGCGCCGGTATGGCTGCGGACGTCTTTGAATCGTACGAAG
>DASXVL010000459.1:0-3447 GCA_036504255.1 Armatimonadota bacterium
GTCGGTTTCCGCACCCTGCAGTGTGCAACATCGGCCCATGAGGAGTAGCGCGGGCTGGCCGGGTACCCAGCCGAGTAGACGGTGGGTGGTATCCTCACCGGGGGAATTGCCGAGGGTGACGTCCCACTGCGTCATCAACCGAGCCGCGGCAGTCGATGTCTCGATTGTCCAGAGCGCTTCGTGAATATTGGCGTACAGCCCACGGGATGTCGAGGAGGAGAGGACGGCCAGCTTGCTGCCGTCGGCGGAGAACGCCATGTCCCCGCCGGGCAGGCCCTCATCCTCAGCCGCCGGCAAGGCCAGTGTCCGCCGCGTGCGACCATCCCGACTGCAAAGATAAAATCCGCCCGTATCGCCAACCGCCACCTGGCGCCCATCCAGCGAGACCGCCGCAGTGAAGACACGGCCCGGGCGGGTATAGAGGCGTTGAGCTTTTCCGTTGAGCGGCGCTAACGTCAATCGGGTGGTTTTCTCGCCTGGTTGTTCTCCGATGAGCACGGCAGTGGCGTCAGGGGTCCAGCGGACAAAGGTCAACTCATTTACAGCACGCAGGTTGCGCATCATGCCAGTCGCTGCGTTGAACACGCGGAGCGCTTCACTGTTCGTCTTCGAATTGCTGACGCCTACGAGCAGCAGTTTCCCGCATGGTGACCAGCCCAGCGGCTCGACGCGTTCATGGGCGGCAGCCGGCGCGATCTTCTTCACGGTGCCGGCGACGCGCGACCACAGCCAGATGCCGCCAGCGAACCGCTCGGCGAGTGCCTCGTTCTCAATCATCGTATAGCCGCTGCCGAGTTCCAGACGAGTGGCGCCGGTTTTCGTATTCCGGATGGTGCAACCATCACTCTCTTCGAGTAACAGCAGAGCGCCGTCCGCCGAGGGGAGCGCGCGCGTGATGCGCCCGTGAAAGGTCTTCGGCAGCGCGGTGTGGGCAATGAGCAGCTTCGCCGCACCGCCGGCAAGGCTCTGCTCGTAGATATCCGCGCGGGCATCGTCAGTGTCGCCGGTCAATTTGACGAACACCACGGCGCCCGGAATATCCGCGGCCCGCCCCCCGGTCAGCGTGACCAGGGTGAGCAGCAGGAGACAGAACATATAGCGCATTAGTCGTCCCCGTTTGTGTCGATACTCTGCGTTCGGCACGGTATGCTCAATCCCATCGAAGCATCTCTACTGATAGGATCGACTACTTGCCAGTCTACTTGGTTTGACGTCGGGCAGCCTGGATTGTTCCCTGATCGCGCGTCAACGGTTTCGGTGTATGTCTCGGCATGAAATGTGCGGTGTCCCGTCATTCCTCTCGCGAGCAGCTGTGCGATATGATGCCTGATAAATAATTGAAATATGATAAGATCATATTTGACGCTACCCGCCCGCCGTGCTACCATATTTCCACTTCAGCCGGAGGTCGTCCAGTGAAAATCTAACGGAACAGAACGCGCACGATTTTTCGTGTACCCCAACCGAGTCGGTGCAACGATTCGGCAACTGGCGCGTTCCATTCCGTAGATGCTCTGGTGGCTTCGGTACCATAACCTTCACATGCCACGGGAGACCGTGGCATGTTCCTTTGGTGAGCCTCCACGGGAATGTGACCGCCAGCGTACCCATTGATGTCACTGGAGGTCAACCATGCTATTAGCATTTCATCATATTACCTTCGCCTACGACGGCGCGATCTCATCGCTGCTCGAAGATGTCACCGCGCATTTCCCACTCGGCTGGACGGGCATCGTGGGGCCGAACGGCGCGGGAAAAACCACCCTGCTGCATCTCGCCGCCGGCGAGCTCCACCCGCAGCAAGGGACGATCAAGCGTCCCGAACACATCGTCTTTTGCCCGCAGCGCACCGACGATGCCCCGGCGCTGCTGCCGCACTTCATCGCGGACACGGAGGCCGAGGCTTGTGTGCTGCGCGGGAAATTGCGCATCGGCGATGACTGGGCGGAGCGCTGGCCCACCCTGAGCCATGGCGAGCGGAAACGTGCTCAGATCGCCGTCGCCCTCTGGCGGCAACCGGACGTGCTGCTCATTGACGAGCCCACCAATCACATCGACCTCGCCGCCCGCGCTTTGCTGGCAGAGGCGCTGAGCGCCTTCCGCGGCATCGGCCTGCTGGTGAGCCATGACCGCGATCTGCTCGATCTCCTTTGCCGCCAATGCCTCTTCATTGACCCGCCGCAAGCGACCATGCGTCCCGGTACCTACACGGAGGCCGCCGCCGAGGGGAGGCGCGAGGAGGAGAGCCAGCATGCCGAACGCGAGGTGCTGCAGGGACACCTGGAACGGCTTTCCGCGGAGTCGCACCGTCGCCATGGCGAGGCGAGTCACGCCGACCGCAAAAAATCCAAGCGCGGCCTGGCGCGGGGAGATCGCGATGGTCGCGCGAAGATCGATGCCGCCCGGATCTCCGGCAAAGATGGCCAGGCCGGACGGCTTGCTAACCAGTTGGACGGTCGCCTCGCGCAGGCGCAGCAGCGCCTGGCCTCCCTGGAGATCAAAAAGCGGTATGCGGTGAACTTCTGGCTGGACGGCTCCACCTCCCCACGCGACCGCCTTTTCACCCTCCCGGCGGGCAGCTTTGACCTGGACGGCGCGCGCCGCCTGGTCTTCCCGGAGCTCACCATGCTCCGCCATGACCGCATCGCTATCACCGGCGCCAACGGCCTGGGCAAAAGCACGCTCATCCGCCACCTCCTGCGCGGGCTCACCATCCCGGAAGACCACCTTATCTACCTGCCACAGGAGATCGACCTGGCGCAAACCCGCGACATCATGACGGCGGTGCATGGACTCTCGCATGACCAACTCGGCCTGGTGATGACTGTCGTCAATGACCTCGGCTCCCGCCCCGAGCGGTTGCTGCAGCACCTCGACGCCAGCCCGGGCGAACTCCGCAAAGTCCTGCTGGCGCTGGGCGTCATCCGTCACCCGTACCTGATTATCATGGACGAGCCGACCAATCACCTCGACCTGCCCGCTATCGAAAGCCTGGAAGGAGCCCTCAACGCGTGTCCCTGTGGCCTCCTCCTGGTCAGCCACGACCTGCGCTTCCTCTCCCACATCACCCACACCCGCTGGCATCTGCAGCAAGAGGGGGAGCAGGTCATCGTGAGCATGCGAGATATCGGCACAGGGTAACGGATAACGTTGGGGTCAGAGCCCTTTTTGCAGCAAACGCCTGCAGCTAACTCCGCACGGCTCACTGCAAAAAGGGCTCTGACCCCATGGTTCTTCCGTTACTTCCGGCTCTTATCATACCGATACAACGCGACGACCTCTTGCTGTGACAGCGCGCGGTTATAAATGCGCACCTCATCCATCCCGCCGTAGAAAGAGCCGAACGAACCGAGCCACCCCAAGCGCAGGGGCTCGTCGGTGTCGTGCAACGTCATAGTGCGGGCCAGACCGTCGCCGAGCTGGTGGCCGTTGAGATATACCTGCAGG
>DASXVL010000460.1:0-7177 GCA_036504255.1 Armatimonadota bacterium
GCCAAACATGCGCTCGACCGCCGGGTTCACTGTCTTAATGATGTCGCCGCTGGCATGGAGGGTGATGATGCCGTCGACCACGGTATTGAGGATCGCTCGGATCAGCGCGGTATTATCACGCAATGCCTGTTGCGTGGCATAGTCATCGCTGACATCGCGGAACACCAGCACGGCGCCGACCACATGATCGCTGCGGTCGCGAATCGGTGCGCAACTGTCCGCGATATCGCACTCTTTCCCATCGCGGGCAATCAGCACGGTGTGATTGGCCAGGCCATGTATCGTGCCCTGCGCCAAGGTTTCCTTGACGGGAATCGTGGCCGGTTGACGTGTCTGCTGGTTGATGATGTGGAAAATATCGTCCACCGAGCGACCGGAGGCTTCTGCCAGCGTCCAACCGGTGAGCTGTTCTGCCAGGGGATTCAGCAGCGTGACGCATCCGTCGGCATCGGTGGCAATCACGCCATCGCCGATGGAGTTCAGCGTCACCGCGAGCTTTTCTTCACTAATTTGCAAGGTGACGTTGGCCTGTTGCAGTTGCTGATTCGTCTCCTCCCGCATCTCGAGCAAATGCTGTGCTTCGCGCAGGGCAAAATCATGGAGCCGTTGCTGTGTTTCGCGAAACATTAAATAGGAGACCAACAGTGCAATCAGCACCGTAATCAGACTGGCGACAATCATGATGGTGAGCAGGTATTGCATGTTTGCTTGAAACGAGGCGTCGTGTTGCGCCAGTACGCCTTCTTCTTGCTGGATGAAGCCCCGCATTTCGACGCGAATGGCATCCATCAACCGTTTACCCCGACCATTCTCGACCACCGAGAGCGCTGCCGTCGTAGACCGGGTACGACGCAAGGCAATAACTTGCGCCATCTCCGCCAATTTTGCATCGATCAAGGGCGCCAGTGCGTTCAGATGTTGCTGCGAATCATGGGCCAAAGTCAATTGACGCAATTCTTGCAGATGGCCACTAATGCTCGCATGCACCGCCAAATATGGCGCCAAGAAGGCTTCATTACCCGTCAACAAATAGCCGCGCTGACCGGTCTCGGCATCTTTTACGGCGGAAAGCAAGTCGTTGGCGCTGGATAATACCACGTAGGTATGCTTCCGCGCAGCGGCTGCTTCCTTAATCTGGCGAAGAATCGAGAACGAGACCACGACCCCCAGCGCAACCAGTAGGAAAACGACAGCGAACCAAACGATATTTTTTGTTAGAGATTTCACGGTAAATATCCCTTTCAGCTACAGCAACTTACGGGATGGGATTGCTGATGAGTGCGTCGCGCGTGTCGCGCAACTCTGTGCGTCTCGATACGACTGTACATAAACTTTGATGATGGCCGTCGTCATCATGAGGACCATGGTGACAAATATCCCGTATGCGTGCATATCGTTCCTCCTGCGGCGCATCGGCAGCATTACGAACAAGTATTCGCGTCGTCGCCTGCGGATGGCTCGCGTGCGTTCAGGGCATCCGTGTCTACTGATCAAGAATAGTTACACCGGCCTGAAGCGCGTATTGGCTTCAGGCCGGTTACTAGAATTTGCGGTTTGTCGCGGCATTAACGCGCTTGTGCGAAGGTATATTGGGCGCCGACAAAGAGGCGGCTGTCGCCGGTGGCTCCGAAGCCGGTGGCGTTCGACAGGCCGATTTGCCCGGTCCACGACGGGGTGAAGCGGTGTCGGAAAACAACCGAAGTGAGCGGCTTTTTGAAGATATTCCCGTCCTTGAACTGGTATTCAGCCGCAAGTTGTGTATTCTTTCCGATAGGGTACTGCGCGCCGATGAACGGTTGGAGCGTATTATCATCATTTGCGTTGATGAAGTGCACCCCAAACGTACCCAGCAGCACCTTGTTCGTCTCCGTGTTTAACGTGAAAGTCTGCGTGCCGACCAGGTACAGGTCCATGGCAGTCTCATCATGGTTGGCGAGGGTGAGTGAGGCGCCACCGGCGATATTAAACTTGGCGGGGGCTTCCGTGAAACGATATTTGCCGCTGACACTGAGCCCATCCACGATGCCGACGGAAAGCGAGGCGCCGACCTCGGCATTTTTATTGAGCCCGTAGAGTACGCGTGCCTTTACGGTGTCTTCATCGTTGAACAGCAGGTCCACGGCCCCGACGACGCTACCGCTGTCAGCGGTCAACGCGTTTGGCAGCGCGACAATACCCGTCTCGCCGTTGAGGGTGGGATACGCCATGGCGAAGCTCCCAAAGGTGAGTAATGCTACGCTGACCCCTAGTGTGTACAAACAGTTCTTCATAATTTCCCCTTCTTCAGTATTGCGGCGTCAAATTTTCCCGCAACAGCAGTGTTATGGAGCGTCAATCTCCTGTTAGGAGAGGGTGATTGACACGATTTGGAACGAACCTGCCAGCGCTATTGACCTTACCGGCGTTTCGGTGATCGATCGCAGTCCGCAAGTCTCCTGTTTAGCCAGCCCACGCTCTTTCGCTGGATGGGACTGGACTGATCACTATGCTATCACGTCAGCCGTTCGGTGCAATCGCCTGTTCGGTATATTCTGTGCTCTATCAAAAGGTTGAGGGAGAGGTCCATCAAAGAGGCCGGAGGGAGAATGAGTGCTCCGGTCGCTAGGCTGCCCCGGTTGCGCTACGGAAGAATACCAAACGATGCTTTTATAGCTCTACCTCTGCGTGGGGCGTCACGTTGTACCTAGCTGTGCAGATTGAGCGTCTATAGCGCGCGCCACAGCGGGCGCGCTCATATGCACTAAAATAAGGCATATGGGGCAATGCCCAGGGTATCCTGCAAGCCCGAAGGGCTCGAATTCTATAGCCCTGGGCAACGCCCAGGGTAGCCGGAATGCCCATGGGCTAGCCCTGTAAGGGCGACATGCTCATCCCACAAATAGCGTTCAGCATATGCTCCGTGAATGCCGCCCTGACAGGGCTGATTTCTCGACTTCCTTGCCACCCTGGGCGCTGCCCAGGGCTGTAGTATCCGAGCCCTTCGGGCTAATAGTACTACTGCCCATGGGCGAGCCCTGTGCAGCAGGCTGCAAGCCCGAAGCCGCGATCGTTGTTGTTAAATGCGTGGCTCCCGGTGTGCATGAGCGTGGTCCATGGATATGTTCACGCCTTCATCCCTGGAGAGCCAACAGCGGCTACGCCTTATTTTAGTGCGTGTGGGGCGCGCGCTACGGGCGCCAAGAGAAGGTACAACGTGACAGCCAGTTGCCGCCGGCGGAGTACTGCAACAGGCTGCGAGCCGCAGACACGTGGCATCCATAGCTCGTCATCAGACCCTTCGCTCCTCCCCCTTTAGGTATCGATTTCTCTCTACCGTTCGATAGACACAGCACTCGGCTGATTACTAGAACGAAACATCCACCACATGGGTGATGTGGAGCAAGGTGTCCCTGTGATAGATTTTCATTGCATTCATGGCGCTTGTGAAGCGTTAGCGAATAGCTGGGCTTTATGACGCCGCTGGCAGCCCGGCAACACATCGCGAACGAGCGATGACAAATAGTAGCGGTATGTGCAAAACCCGTGTCCAGACAAACGGACGCGAGTTATAAGGAGTTAGGCAAATGAAAATGAGCGTGTTATTAGCAGGACTGGTGATGCTAATGTCGTTGATGGCGACGGCGGTATTCAGCCTCCCCTCCTCCCTGGGTCCGACGGGGATCCTGAACGTCCCGACCGCAGAGACCGTAACGCCGGGAGGTTTTGAACTGATGGTGGCCTATGACCGGCCCACGGTGGCGCATGTCGGGATCGATGTCTTACCCGTGGCGACCCTGACGTATGGGTTAGCGCACGGGGAGATCGGCGTGAGCTACTTTAATATCGAGGGTTACACGGCGGTCAAGAGCGTCCATGCGAAGTACATTATCGCACGGCAGAGTACGAAGTCGCCGGGTACGGGCGGGCCGAATATCGCGCTCGGTGCGATGTATATGAAGGGTGATACCGCAGAGACCGACGTCTACCTGGTCGCGAGCGGGCATACCATGGACCTTCACGATGGCATCGGGACGACCGTCGCGACCTTCGGCTTGCTCTACCAGAAGCCGAACGATGGCGGCGGGAGCGGCAAGCTTACCGGCATGGCCGGGTTAGAGATCGGCACGCCGGGAAAAACGACGCTCGGATTGGACTACATTGTGAAGGATATTGTGGCCGGCAGCATGTTCGGCGCCACGTTGCGCCAGCCGCTGACGCGCACCCTCACCGCGCAGGTTGGAGTCGGCGGGCGCAACCGCTACTTCGCCGGCCTGTCATTAAAGTTTGGAGCAAAATAAGATGGACAAACAAATTCGCAAGTTCACCACCGCGTTCGGCGTGATGGCATTGCTGCTCGTCGTGGCTGTGGCCGCATGGGCATCAATGGCGCCCGTACAATTAAGCGTCAAACCCACCGTCACCATCAAGCAGGCCGTCGGCCAAGCCGACCCGACCAATAGAGCGCCGATCCACTTCACCGCGGTCTTTAGCAAGACGGTCAAAGACTTTGCCGCCGGCGATGTCACCCTCAGCGGGACCGCGCCCGGCACGCTCATCAAAACGGTGACCGGCTCCGGAACCAAATACGACGTGGCCATCACCGGCATGACCGGCAGTGGCACGGTGATCGCGACGCTGGCGGCCGGTGTCGCACACGACGCCGTGGGGAATCCCAACACGGCCTCCACCTCCACCGACAAGACGGTGACGTACGACGTCACCCCGCCGACTATCACGATCGGCGCGCCTTCGGCGCTGCTGACACAGAGCGGGCCGATCACCTATACCATTACCTACGGCGGCGCCAATAGCGTCACACTGACGAGCGCTCGTATCACACTGAACAGGACCGGCACCGCCAACGGTACGGTCAGCGTCTCCGGAAGTGGCACGACCACGCGTACGGTGACGATTGCCAGTATCACCGGTGATGGTACGCTGGGCATCTCGATTAGCGCGGGTACCGCCGCCGATACCGCGGGCAATACGGCGCCGACAGCCGGGCCCAGCGCCACGTTTATCGTTGACAGTACCTCCCCCAGCGTGACCATCAACCAGGCCATCGGCCAAGCCGACCCGACCAATAGCGCGCCAATCCACTTCACCGTGGTGTTCAGCGAGGTCGTCACGGACTTTACCGCCGGTGATGTGACCATCTCCGGGAGCGCACTCGGCATGTTCACGAAAACGGTCACCGGCAGCGGCACGACCTACGACGTGGCGGTCTCTGGCATGACGGGCAGTGGCACGGTCATTGCCTCCCTGGCGGCCGGTGTTGCGCACGATGCGCTGGGGCATGGCAGCACCGCCTCCACCTCCACCGACAAGACGGTAACGTACGACGTGGCCCCGCTCACCAGCACTATCAACCAGGCCATCGGACAAGCCGACCCGACCAATAGCGCGCCAATCCACTTCAGCGTGGTCTTTAGCAAGGTGGTCACCGACTTCACGGCTGGCGATGTGACCCTCAGCGGGACCGCGCCTGGCCTACTCGCCATAACGGTCACCGGCAGCGGCTCGAGCTACGATGTAGCCGTCACCGGCATGACCGGCAGTGGCACGGTCATTGCCTCCCTCGCGGCGGGTGTCGCGCATGATATTGCGGGCAATGCCAGCACAACCGCCACCTTTACCGATGATACGGTGACGTATGACCTGACCCCGCTCACCGTCACCATCGACCAGGCCGTGGGACAACTTGACCCGACCAATAGCGCGCCAATCCACTTTACCGTGGTCTTTAGCAAGGTGGTCACCGACTTCGCGGATGGTAATGTGACTCTCACCGGCACTGCGCCCGGCACGCTCGTCGCAACGGTCACCGGGACCGGGACAACGACGTACGACGTGGCGGTCACCGGCATGACAGACAGTGGCACGGTCATTGCCACCCTGGCGGCTGGTGTCGCGCATGACGTGGCGGGTAACGCCAATACGGCGGCAACCACTACTGACAATACGGTGACGTACGACGTGACGCCGCCCACCGTCACCATTAACCAGGCGGTCGGACAACTCGACTCGACCATGACCACGCCGATCCACTTCACCGTGGTCTTCAGCGAGCCAGTTACCGTCTTCGTTGACGATGTGATCCTCACCGGGACCGCGCCCGGCACGCTCACTCAAACGGTTACCGGGAGCGGCACGACCTACGACGTGGCGGTCACCGGCATGACGGGCAGTGGCACGGTCATTGCCACCCTGGCGCCCGGTGTCACGTACGACGTGGCGGGCAACGCCAGCATGCCAGCGACCTCTACCGACAATACGGTGACGTATATCGATGTCTTAGGCGCGTCCGCTGCCTTCGGCGGCTTCGGCGGCGGCGCCGGATTGACCAACCAGGGGATCGATACCATCATCTATGGTGACATTGGCACCACGGGCGCTTCGACGACGGTGACCGGATTCCACGATAGCACCGGCGACCGCTACATCGAAACAGGCTCGAATGTCGGCTCTGTCACCGGGCGGATCTACACGGCGGCCCCGCCCCCGGTCATCTTCATCTCCGGCGGTCCGTATGGCGGAAATGCCGCGACCAAGCTGATCGCCGACGCGGCCGCGCTCGACGCCCTCTCCGCGTATAACTACCTCGCAAGCTTAGCCACCACCGGGCCTGACCCCAGCGCCTCCGGTGAGCTCAGCGGGCTGACGCTCGCCCCGGGCGTCTACAAAGCCGCGGGCGACACGTTCAATATCCAGCCCGGGGGCACGCTCACCCTCGACGCCCAGGGGAACCCCGATGCCATCTGGATCTTCCAGATGGGGTCATCACTCACTGTGGGTTCCATCGGGCTCGCGCCCGCCATGGTGGTGTTTAAGGACGGCGTGGGCCAGGCCAGTAACGTCTATTGGCAGGTCGGCAGCGCTGCGACGATCAACACCGGCGCGATCATGGAGGGAACCATCATCGCCTATGCAGGCATCACGTTCTCGACCGTCGGCCAAGTCGACATCACGACATTGAACGGCAGAGCGTTGAGTTTGAATGCGTCGGTGACCATGGTGAACACGCATATCAACCTGCCTTAGCTCACGGAATGAGCCGCGGTACGAAAATAACGACGCAGGAGGCAACATATGCGGGGGACGAGAGCAATCCGTCCCCCGCATTCGTCGTTTCCGAATATAAAGCCCTTGTGTTCCCCGCAGATTTTCGTGAACGTACTCGACCCGAAACGGCAAGCCG
>DASXVL010000461.1:0-2633 GCA_036504255.1 Armatimonadota bacterium
TGCCGCGCCAGGGGACACCCCGCCGTCTCCCAAATCGTACTGCGGCGCAATGCGGCGGGGTCGGTACGGGCGGCGGCGCCCATTGCGGAGATGACGGGAATGCCCCGTTCGACGCACTGCGCCAGCAATTCGCACTTCGGCCCAAGGCTATCGATGGCGTCAATGACAAAGTCCAGCGGAGACGCTAACAACTGGTCGGCGGTGTCGGCATGAAAAAAGGCTTCCTGCCCGTCCAACTGTATCTCCGGGTTAATGTCGCGCAAGCGCGCCATGGCGATGGAGACTTTCGTCGCGCCAAGCGTGGACTGCAACGCGTAGAGTTGCCGATTGAAATTGCTCGCCGCCACGCGATCGAAATCGACGAGGCGCAGCATCCCCACCCCGCTGCGTGCCAACGCTTCGGCGGCATACGACCCCACCCCGCCGAGGCCGAAGATGGCCACCCGGGCATGTTGTAAGTAGGTCAGGCCTTCAGCGCCGATCAGTAATTCCGTGCGTCCAAAATACGGGTGCATATCTGTGATTAACTCCAGACAACTCGATGGGCGGCCCGGAACGGGTCGCCCATCGAAGGTTTCAACGATATCGTTCTCATAGAAACTGTTTTCAAAGTATCCGCCACCGTCTCGCGGGTCTTTTTCGTGTCGGGCGGCGTTGACGTTCCGGGCATGTATGGCTTCATACACTCGCGGAACGCCAACGCCGCCCGCCACGAAAAATCCTCCACGATCCGGCAACGCCTACTTTGAATACAGTTTCTTAGAATCCCCAGGGGAAGGCCGGTGCGGGATTCGGCTGCTGTTGTTGCGGTGCAGATTGCTGTGGCGCCATGCGCCGCTCAAAGTCCGCTGGCTTGTCGCCGATCTTGATGGAAAGCGTTTTCGTCGTCCAGGCATTATCAGTGTCACTCCAGCGGCGAATTTCCACGGCGAGCTTTTGCCCCACATCGCGCGTGTTGATGTAGTCGCCCAGCGTCGCCTGATCGCGAATCGCTTTGCCGTCTGCACTCACAATAACGTCACCGCGCGTGAGACCGGCTTTGCCTGCCGGCCCAGTGGGCAATACTTGCATGACCATGACACCGGCTTTCACGGGCAAGTGCAGCGTCGAGCGCATATCATCGGTGACTTCGCGATAGCTGATGCCGATATAGGGATGCGGCACCGTACCACGTCGACGGAGCACGTCCATGATCTTCTTCGCATGGGTGCTCGGAATCGAGAAGCCAATGCCGCTTGCTTGCGGCTCGCCATTCCCTTGTCCGACGAAGACCGCCGAGTTGATGCCGATGACTTCACCCTGCAGATTGACCAACGGACCGCCGCTATTCCCCGGGTTAATCGACGCGTCGGTTTGAATCATATTGCGCAAGGTCACCGTATCATCGACCGGTAAGGACCGATTGAGGGCACTGACCACTCCGACGGAGACCGTATGCTCGAAGCCGAACGGATTGCCGATGGCCATCACCCACTCACCTGGGCGCAGCGCATCGGAATCGCCGAAGCGTACCGGGTGTAAATCCGTCGCCTTGATCTTCACCACGGCCAGGTCTTCTTGCTTATCCCCACCGACGAGTTCCGCTTTATACTGCCGCTTGCCGCCCTTATGCATGACGGTCACCGTGATGTTATCCGCTTCGCCGACCACATGATAATTCGTCAGGATATAGCCATCCGCACTGACGATGACCCCGGTACCCAGGCCGCGTACCACTTGTGACCCACCACCGAAGAACATGGCAGTGGGGTTTTGCTGACGGGCCATGGTATTGATATTGACCACCGACTCATCCAGTTCATCGGCGACCTGGGCAAAAGTTCCCGGTGAACCGCCACCGCTGTAGCGCGTAGCGCCCACCGGAATGGCACTGGCCGTCGATGCCCCGAGAAAGGCCAGGCGACCATGCTGATTCGCCCACAATGCCAGTACCGTGCCGGCGAAGCCGGATACGACGCCAAACAAGATCGCGATAACGATCACGACTCCGAGCGAAGGCCCACGTCGTTGAATCGGTGGGCGAAAATCCCCTTGCGCCTCCATAGTGCTTATGCCTCCATTGATTTGATAAGATTGGCCATCTCAATCGCCGCCACAGCCGCATCCCATCCCTTATTCCCGCTTTTGGTGCCCGCACGCTCAATCGCCTGTTCGATGGTGTCCGTCGTCAGCACGCCAAAGATGCAGGGGACCCCTGTTTGCAGCGCGACAGCCGCGGCGCCTTTCGAGACTTCGTTTGCGACATAATCGAAATGCGGGGTGGCCCCACGAATCACGGCGCCCAGGCAAATCACCGCGTCGTATTGGCCGGACTCCGCCATTTTGCGCGCAATGAGCGGGATCTCGAACGTGCCGGGCACGTAGGCGACATCGACGTTTTGCTCGACATCACACCCATGACGCGCCAGCGCATCTTCCGCACCGGACAAAAGTCGCGAGGTGATAAGATCGTTGAACCGACTGATAATAATCCCGAAATGCAAACCGTCGGCGACGAGATTTGCTGAGAATGTTTTTCTCATGATCACTCCTTTATAAACCTGTCAGCAGGGGGAAATAGGGCCAAATAAGCCCTTTCTTTTCTTTCTTTTCGCCACCCGCCGTCATCTTCCTGCGCTTTCGCCCGGTGCGCA